>JBEGUD010000177.1:0-5825 GCA_041179065.1 Bacteroidota bacterium
ATCTTTGGTTTATGCCATATGTATGATTGCCTTTTATTGGAGCATCGTGTATGTGCTCGATAAAAAGAAAATTTATATTAAGGTGTAAGCTTAATTAGATTGCGCAAATAGGGACCTCATGCATAGTGACTCCGCAAAAATTACCGCGCTTTATACAAACAGCGTCGCCGCTAGTTCCAAACTTTCTGGCTTACCAACATCTAATAATGTAGCGCCGGTGTGATCGTAGGCCATAATATTTTGTGTTGTACACAGGTCTAAGTACACATCTACCATTGAAAATTTACCCGCCTGATGCATCATCGAAAGCAACTTTGTATCAATTACCTGAATGCCGCTAAAAGCCTTTGCCTGTAATTGTTCCGTGTTACTGTCGTTTAAATGTGCTGGCTTATATTCTCCGGTATTTTGATTTTTCCATCCGCACAATTTACCAGCTTCATCAAACAAGAAATACCTACTACTGTTTCTGACAGAAACAGCGAGCGTAGCGAGCGCACCCGTGCTCGTATGCGCATCAATAACAGCTTGTAAATCTAAATTGGTAAGGATGTCTGCATTAAGCAGTACAAATGAAGTTTCGTTCTCAAAATACCAAGCTGCTTTTTTTAAACCACCTCCCGTTTCAAGCACTTCACTTGTTTCGTCAGATATAGTAATAGTAGACCCCCATCCATTATTTGCAGTAACGGCATCTATAATTTGATCTGCAAAATGATGCACATTAATTAGCACTTCTGTGATACCAATTTTTTGTAAGTATTCGATATTACGCTGTAGCAACGACTTTCCATTCACTAACGCCAAAGCCTTAGGATGCTTATCCGTAAAGGGTTTTAGCCTTGTACCGAGTCCTGCCGCTAGAATCATTGCCTTCATAAAAATTATTTTAACCAGTTGGCTTTATTGGTATGGGAGAGTTGCGTTTTTATTTTGTACTTGTTGCGAAGGTGTCTTGCCGTTTGCTCTGCAGCATATACACTGCGGTGCTGTCCACCAGTGCATCCAAAATTGATTTGCAAATTTTGAAACCCACGTTTTAAATAATCTTCTACCGTAATGTCAATTAAATCCCAAACACTATTTAAGTATTCGTTCATTTTTGTACGCTGTTCTAAAAAGTCTTGCACCGGTTTATCGAGGCCTGATAATTTTTTATAATCATCAAAGCGACCCGGATTTAAAATGCCACGCATATCAAACATAAAGCCTCCACCATTTTCAGAATCATCGACAGGGAATCCTCGTTTATAACTAAAACTATTGACAGACACAATAAGTGGTGTAGATTCATTGGCTTGCGGTGGTTCAAAACGCGCAATCATTTCATCAGACATCACAATTTTTAAAACCCTATCAAATTCTGGCGTTACAATACCAACGCGTTTGTTTTCAATAAAAAATTGAAGATTGCGCATAGCAAGTGGAATGCTCGCTAAAAAGTGTGCTTTGCGTTCAAACAAACCTCTAAATCCATAAGCACCCATTACTTGTAAGAGTCTTATTAATACATAGCCATTGTACTGACTCACAAAAGTAGTACGGTCTACGGGCTCTTTTAATAGAATGTCTACTTGATCCATATAATAGTCAAGCAAATTGTCTTTCCACTGTTCACTTAATTCTGCTTTTGCTTGCCATAGTAAAGAAGCTACATCATATTGCAATGCGCCTTTCATGCCACCCTGAAAATCTATGAATTGAACATCATTTTGATTGACAATAATGTTTCTACTCTGAAAATCACGGAACATAAAATACTTATGCTGCGTATGGGTTAGATAGGTACTTAATGCTTCAAAATCTTCAAGCATGGCCTGCTTGTCGTAAGGAAGTTGCAGGGTATCTAAAAAGTAATATTTGAAATATAAAAGATCACTTAAAATGGCTTGTTTACCAAACTCTTTTGCCGTAATGCACCAGTTATAATTAAAGCCTTCATCGCCTTTAATTTGCATGCGTGCAAGTTCCGCTAAACTTTTTTGAAAAAGTGCATATACATGTTGAGAGTGCCCTTCTTTTTCTATTTGATTGAGTAGCGACTCGGTACCTAAATCTTCTTGGATATAAATGGTATCGTCGTTATTTACCCCAAGCACTTCAGGCACCGGTAGCCCAGCAGTTTTAAAGTGCTTACTAAAATGTATAAATGTTTGAGTTTCTTTTTGGTTGAGGTTATAAGTAGCGATATAGGTTTTGCTTCCTTCGTATATTCTGAAATAAATACGGTCACTCCCACTTTGTGGTAATTTTTCTACCCTGGTAGCTGCAGTGCCTCTGATAGAGGTAAATAAAGTTTCTATTCCGTTAATCACTGACTCCATAGCAAAATTGATTTACAACGAAAATAGAACTTAGTATGCAAACCCCAAATTTGCTTATAAAGTTTGTAGCCCAAAAACGCTTACCTGTTTGCCCTTATCAAGCGCGTGCTCTTTGCGAATCAGTGTAACGGTGCTGAGTTCAAAAAATGGCTGCGCTACTTTATTTACATACTGCGCCGCCAACTGTTCAAAAGCTGCGGGCGGTAGTGGCGAAGTGAGTGCAAGTAAAGGTTGTTGTATCAGTTTTGAAGGCGTACATCCATAACTTTTTAAATACTGATCCAGTACTTGCAAACTAGCGGCTAACTGTGTAAAGGGTTGTTGATTGGCAATACGCATAAAAATACGTCTAGAAGGCAGGGCTCCAAAACCATCGATGGCCACCCTAAAACTTTTTTGCTGGCTAATAATACGGTGCATCCACTTGAGTAAAGTAGCTTCCATATGCTCGGTGGTATGAAACTGGGCTAATTCAATAACCGGCTTATCGGTAAAACCAAGGGTGCGTGCCCAATTTGTAAAATCTGCGTCGGGGTAGGCCACCAACTGATACACCCCAGTGGTGGTAAGTGTTTGACCTGTAAAAACAGTGCGCGTGCTCATATGAATGTCCATAACTTTTTTATTTTGGTAACTATTTTAGCATAAATTTACTAAATATTTTAGCTAAATCAAAACTTTTTTATTGTTATGGATAGTCAAGAATGGCAGGGGGCTGCCTATAAAGGCTCCAAAAAATACACCCAACAAGACGTTGTAACCGCCAATGCCACTGGCTTTGGGGCCGCCACCGACGATTATATGGAAAGGGGTATCGACCTCAACGAGCAGCTCATTAAAAACAAGCCCGCTACCTTCTTTTTTAGAATGAACAGCCACGCCATGACCGGTGCCGGCATTTACCCCGGCGATATTTTAATTGTAGATCGTAGCGTTAGAGCCAGCAGCCAAAAAATTGTAGTGGCTATTTTAAATGGTGAACTTTTAATTCGGCGCTACACCGATACGGGTGTTAAAAAATTACTCTCCGCCGAAAATAAAAAATGCGCCGACATTGAAATTGATCCACTCGCCTCCTTTGCAGTATGGGGCGTGGTGATCTATTGTATTCACGCTACTTTATAATATTGACATGATTGGCATTGTAGATTGCAATAGTTTTTATTGCTCGTGCGAACGTTTATTTAAGCCAGATTTACTACACAAACCGGTGGTGGTTTTAAGCAACAATGATGGCTGTATTATTTCTAGAAGTGACGAAGCAAAAGCCGTAGGCATAGAAATGGGTAGTCCTTTTTTTATGCAAAAAAATAATTTAGAAAAAAATGGGGTTACTACTTTTTCTTCTAACTATCATTTATACGGCGACTTAAGTTGGCGCGTGATGGAAACGCTAAGAACCATGCTACCAGAGGGTTGTGTAGAAGTGTATTCGGTAGATGAATCCTTTATCGACCTTGCACATATTGAACCAACCGCTCTACAATCTTTTACCGTTTCACTTAAAAACATCATTGAACAGTGGACCGGTATCAGTGTTTCGATTGGCGTAGCACCTACCAAAGCGCTTAGTAAAGTAGCTAATAGGCTCGCTAAAAAAAACAAGCAAGTAACGGCATGTGTATTAATTTTAAATACTGATAAAAAAATTACACAAGCACTTCAAAAAACACCCATTGGTGATGTGTGGGGTATTGGTTACCAGTACGCTAAAAAATTAAGTAGCTACGGAATTAATACAGCCTACGATTTAACACTACGTACCGAAAATTGGGCGCATCAAGAATTAGGAGGTGTAGTAGGCGCGCGTTTGTTTAGAGAACTTAAAGGATTTCCTTGCATCGATATGCAATCGGAAAGAGTAACTAAACACATGATTGCTACCACCCGCATGTTTGGGAACCCCGTTACCACCCTCACTGAATTAGAAGAAGCGGTAGCTACCTATATGACAAGGGCCGCAGAAAAACTGCGCAGACAACACGCAGCAGCCCGCGGCATTACGGTGTTGATTGTACCCAAACAGGAAGTGAAGGGTAGTTATTACCGGCATGGACCTACAAAATCGGGAGCAGTTCGCCTACCACTTGCAACAGCCCTCACCAACGAACTCGTAAAACCAGCCCTAGAACTGGCAAGAAGCTTATTTGAAGCAGGCAAAACCTACAAAAAAGCAGGGGTTATTTTAAGTGATATTGTGCCCGAAACCGTGATTCAGGGGAATTTATTTGCCCAAGCACCAGACAATGCCAAAGGACGCGCACTCATGGAAGCTATCGACAATATCAACTTTTCGATGCGGGGTGATATTTTAAAATTTGCCGCTAGTGGTACTACCCGCAACTGGAAAATGCGCCAAGAAATGCGAAGCCCGCGCTATACCACACGCTGGGAGGAGCTTCCGCTACTCAAATAAGCCTTCAAAAGCCCTGTGCATAAGCCTCTAAGAAGTATTTTAAAATTTACACGGATAAATTGCGGCGGTACCTTAAATTTGCACAATTTGTAAATAATGACCAACCCTACGCTTAACTCCAACGAATCCATCCCTTCCGGTAAGAAAAAAGTAATTGTACTTGGTAGCGGCCCCAATAGAATTGGCCAAGGTATCGAGTTTGATTATTGTTGTGTACATGGCTTAATTGCTATTAAAGAAAGTGGTTACGAAGCCATTATGGTGAACTGTAACCCCGAAACCGTTTCTACCGATTTTGACATGGCCGATAAATTATATTTCGAGCCAGTGTTTTGGGAGCACTTATGGGAGATCATTGAACTTGAGCAACCTTATGGTATCATTGTTCAATTAGGAGGTCAAACAGCACTTAAATTAGCCAAGCGTTTACATGAAAAAGGGATTCGCATTATTGGTACTTCTTTTGAGAGCCTGGACATGGCCGAAGACCGTGGACGTTTTAGCGATTTATTAAAAGAATTAGAAATACCGTATCCATCTTACGGAACGGCACATACTGCAGAGGAAGCGATTGAAGTTGCCAACAAAGTAGGGTATCCCGTACTTGTAAGACCTAGCTACGTTATTGGTGGACAACGCATGCGTATTGTAATCAATGACGAAGAAGTTGAAAAAGCGGTGATTAGTTTATTAAAACACATACCAGATAACACCATTTTAATTGACCACTTTTTAGATCGTTGTCAAGAAGCAGAAGTAGACGCCATTTTTGATGGAGAAACTTTTCACATCATGGGTGTGATGGAGCATATCGAACCTGCAGGTATTCATAGTGGTGATAGTAACGCGGTGTTACCAGCGTTTAACTTAACACCAATGATTGTAGAAAAAATGGAGTTCTACAGTGAAAAAATTGCACGTGCATTAAATATTAGAGGCCTTATTAATATTCAGTTCGCTATTAAAAATGGTCAGGTGTTTGTAATTGAAGCAAATCCAAGAGCTTCTAGAACTACGCCATTTATTGCAAAAGCCTATCAAATTCCGTACTTAAATATTGCCACCAAAGTAATGCTTGGCGCCAA
>JBEGUD010000178.1:0-2644 GCA_041179065.1 Bacteroidota bacterium
TGCATTTATTGCCTGCAATGGTTTTGTCCGGTAAAATAGCATCTGTGGGGCAGGCGTCAATGCATTTTGTACAACTACCACAATAATCTTTTGCGAATGGATCATCGTATCGAAGTGGTAAATCAACAATTAATGTTGCAATAAAAAAGAAGGAGCCATCTTTTTTAGAAATCAAATTTCCGTTTTTGCCAATCCATCCAGCGCCCGATTTTTGCGCCCAGGTTCTTTCAAGTACAGGTGCCGAGTCTACAAATCCTCGCCCCACAATATCACCCGCTTTTTGTTGAATGCTAGCAAGTAATTTATTTAGTTTTTCTTTGATCACAAAATGATAGTCGGTGCCATAGGCATATGTCGAAATTTTAGGACTATCTGCTGGTTGTTTTTTTGGGCTATAATAATTTTGCGTAAGTGTTATGACCGACTTTGCGCCAGGTACTAATTTGGTAGGATCTACGCGCAGGTCAAAATGATTTTCTAAATACTGCATCGATCCGTGCATGCCGGCGTGCAGCCATTTTTCTAACCTCCTGGCGTCTTCATCGAGGGGCGCTGCTTTTGCAATACCGCAATGCGTAAAACCCAGCGATAATGCCGTCTCTTTTATAAATCTAGTATGTTCTTGAATCAATGGCATCTATATCTTATTTGCAAGCTGCAACAATTTGATCATCGATCAGTGTTTTAAAAGAAGCCATGAGTTCTTTGTTTTCGTTAGCAGATTCACCAGGCGTAAAAACGAGTAAAGCATATTTTCTACAATAGTCTATGAGTGGCCAGGTTCCAAAAAGTCCGGGGCATGCCACGGTTGTAGTTTTTCCATTTTCGTCTGTGCCTAAAACCCATTGCCCCACCGCGTAATTTTTACCTTCTAGTATAGCAGGGGTTTCTTTGATCATGCCTTGTGTAGAACTTGATTTCATCATTGTTTCAATGGCTGATTCTGATAAAATTCTTTTGCCATTAAATACGCCACCATTTAAAAGCATGGATAAAAAATTCATGTAATCATAAGCGCTCGATTGTGCACCACCTGCTGGATTAATAACGGTGTAGCTAAAAAAGTTGGTCGTACGCATAAGTAAGGGTCTTGTGATGCGCTCCGCCATCATTTGTTCAAAGCCTCTTCTGTTCAGTACTTCTAAAACCCTTGCAGCAATCGTGTATCCAATATTATTAAATCTAAAAACAAGTCCTGGATTGGATAAGATTTCTTTACTAGAAGCAATATCATTAACGAGTTCATCAAGGCTTGAAAACTTTTTAGGATTACTCATGTCTTTTAAAGAGCTAATGGATGGTCCTTCAATACCCGTTAAATGCGTAATACAATCTCTGATGGTGATATACCCTTTAGAATATTTAGAAAATATGGGAAGGAACTTACTTACCTTATCATCGAGTGAGAGTTTGCCTTCATCTACATAACTCATCACAAGCGCAGCAGTTAGCCACTGTGTACTTGCTGCAATAGGCGCCTGTGTTTTTGGTGTAAATTCACCTATACTTTTTTCAAATACTATTTTTCCATCTTTATAAACGAGTAAAACCGCTTTTCCACCTAGTGCCGTTTTACTAGCTTCTAGCTTGGTGCCAAGTTCCGTAAAGTTTAATTGGGCCTTAGAAACCTGAAAGAATAGCATGAAAGCTATGATATAACTGACTTTCAAGCAGGTTGAGGTGATTTTAGCAGACATATTTTCCGGTTTTGTTGTATTACAAACAAATAAATGGGTTTAGTACCGTTTTTGCACACATATTATGTATTCAAAAAAGTAAAGCTATGAATTTATCCAATTATACAATTAAAGCGCAGCAAACAATTGCTGCAGCTCAACAACTCGCTTTTAACAATAACAATCCTTCTATCGAAACAGAGCATTTATTGCAAGCTTTATTGGAAGATAAGGATAGTACGGTTTCGTTTTTGTTAAAAAAGAACAATGTAAATGCGGCATTTGTGGCGGCAAAAGTTACGGAGTCCATGGCAAAGCTTCCTAAAGTGCAAGGGGCAGAGCCTGCTGCTCAAATTGGGAGAGACCTAAATACGGCGCTTTTAAAAGCCAATAGTATGCTTGCCACATTTGAAGATGAATTTATAAGTCCAGAGCATTTGCTTTTAGGATTAATGCATGTGAATGATAGTTCAGCAAAAACATTGAAAGATGCAGGCTTAAATGAAAAAGGCTTAGTGGCTGCAATTAAAGAATTACGTAAGGGCGAAAAAATTAGTTCGCAAACACAAGACACACAGTTTAACGTGCTTAAAAAGTATGCGCGTAATTTAAATGAAGCTGCGCGCTCTGGTAAACTAGATCCAGTAATTGGCAGAGACGAAGAGATCAGAAGAACCCTGCATATTTTATCTAGAAGAAGTAAAAACAATCCACTTTTAGTGGGCGAGCCTGGTGTTGGTAAAACAGCTATTGCAGAAGGTCTTGCCATGCGTATTGTAAATGGAGATGTGCCAGAAAATTTAAAGTCTAAAATTATTTATACACTAGATATGGGACTTTTGATTGCGGGTGCTAAATATAAAGGTGAGTTTGAAGAGCGTTTAAAAGGTGTGGTAAAAGAAGTGGCAGAAAGTGACGGAGAAATTATTTTATTTATTGATGAAATACATACACTTGTAGGTGCAGGT
>JBEGUD010000179.1:0-6616 GCA_041179065.1 Bacteroidota bacterium
TCAAAAAATTAAGTACCGAAGCTGCGTATTATGCACAACCAGCTTGGAGTTACAACAACCGTATCGCTTATTTTAAAGCGCCTAACCGTATTTTTAAAGAAGCTGAATCTCCATCATACAATGGATCAGAAGCAAAAATGAATTGGATAGAGCCTACTGGTGGCGAAGAACATTTTATAGACTTTGCAAATGGAAGAGGAAACATTCATTTCACCACCAACACCGAACGCATATTTTTAAATGGCGGTGGGGGAAGTTTGTTATCTATTAGATGGGATGGTACTGATACTAAAACGCATGCACGCGTTTCAGGTATTACTACTTATGGTTCTGTTGCTGATGCTGATCATGATTATGTTATGGGAAAAAGTAGATCTAATTTAGATCCTATTAATAATTGCATGTTACCAGAATCGGCGGGTGAAAAAGAGCCTCAGCAAATGCCAAGTTCTGCAGATATTATTTTAATGGCGCCTAAAGGTGACCTTGCATTAGCGCAGGTTAACAACAACGTTTATGTTGTTACGATTCCAGAGGCAGGCAAAACACCTTCAATTTCTGTGGCATCTCCACAAAATAGTAGTTTCCCATCACGCCAATTAACCGAGATCGGTGGTGAATTTCCTGCTTGGGAGGCGAATGGTAAAAAGGCACATTGGAGTTTAGGTAATGGCCACTGGGTATATGATGTAGAGCGCGCTAAGTTTGTAGAAGACTCTGTTAAAACAGCAAAGAAATCAGAAACAAAACGCATTACTGATAGTACAGCTGCATTAAAATTAGCTGGCCCTGCTGCTAAAAAATTGGCAGATTCATTAGCTACTATTGCTAAAGCCGATACACTTAAGGTAAAAGCGGATAGCATCTACAACGCCGAGTTAAAGAAAAAAGAAAAATATAGCCCTTCAGAAACGCAGGTAAAAGTATATTATCAAAAAGATATTCCTTCTGGAACACTTCTTTTAAAAAATGCTAGAATTATTACCATGCGTGGTGATGAAGTAATTGAACGAGGCGATATCCTTATTGTAAATAACCGTATACAACAGGTAGGTAAATCTGGAACTATTAAAGTGCCAGCTGGTACTAAAACCATTGATTGTGCTGGCAAAACCATCACACCAGGTTTTGTAGATACCCATTCGCATATGTGGCCTTTTTGGGGACTTCATAAAAATAATGTGTGGTTGTATGCGGCTAACCTTGCGTATGGTGTAACCACAACACGTGACCCACAAACGGCTACCACCGATGTATTAACCTATGGTGACATGGTGGATGCAGGACAAATTCCTGGCCCAAGAATTTATAGTACTGGCCCTGGAGTTGGTTACTGGATGTATAATTTACAGAGTTATGATCAAACTAAAAAAGTATTAGAGCAGTATAGTAAATACTACAAAACACAGTACATCAAAATGTACTTGACAGGAAATAGACAAACACGTCAATGGATTATTATGGCGTCTAAGGATCAAAAGTTAATGCCAACCACTGAGGGTGGCCTTGATTTTAAATTAAACATGACACATATGCTAGATGGATATCCAGGAATGGAACACTCTTTACCTATTTATCCTTTATACAAAGACGTTACCAAATCTTTTGCTACCAGTAAAATAACTTTAACGCCAACATTAATTGTTGCTTATGGTGGCCCTTGGGCAGAAAACTTTTATTATACCACAGAAAGTCCTTTACACGATCCAAAGCTTAACAGATTTACGCCTTACGAAGAGTTAAATCAAAAAGCTGCAAGAAGAGCGGGTAGTTTAGGAGGTTGGTTTACACCAGAAGACCATGTGTTTCAAAAACATGCCGAAGGTTTAAAAAGTATAGTTGATCAAAATGGTTTAGTAGGTGTAGGTAGCCATGGACAATTACAAGGTCTTGGTTACCACTGGGAACTTTGGAGTATTGCTAGTGGTGGAATGAAAGAACACCATGCACTTAAAACAGCTACTATACTTGGTGCAGAGGCACTTGGTTTAGATAAAGATTTAGGAAGTATTGAATCTGGAAAATTAGCCGATTTAGTAATCATGAATGACAACCCACTCGTTAACATCAGAAATACAAACAAGATCAAATACGTACTTAAAAATGGTCGTTTGTATGATGGTAATACACTTGATGAAGTGTATCCAAATGCTAAAAAGTTAGATATCGGTTCTTGGACGAAGCCAGCACCTGTAGTAAATACACCGGTGAAGCAATAATATCTTATTCGTTACAATAAAAAGGCGGCATCATTACTGGTGCCGCCTTTTTTATGAAAAGATTTGAATTAAAATTTAGGATGTATACCCGTGTAATTATGCGGTGTAATCTTTTTTAACTCTGCCTTAATTGCTGCACTAACCTTTAATTTACCAATAAATGCATGGATCGATTTTTTATCGATACTATTATTGCCCCTTGTTAAATCCTTTAATGCTTCATAAGGGTTAGGATAATTTTCTCTACGTAAAATGGTTTGAATGGCTTCTGCAACAACCGCCCAATTATTTTCTAAATCTGATTTTAATTTAGCTTCATTCAGTACAAGCTTTCCAAGACCTTTTTCTATAGATTTAATGGCAATGGTCATATGTGCCACAGGAGTTCCAATATTTCGAAGCACAGTAGAGTCTGTTAAATCTCTTTGTAGTCTACTAATAGGTAGTTTAGCCGAAAGATGCTCTAATAGTGCATTGGCCATACCTAAATTACCCTCAGCATTTTCAAAATCGATGGGGTTTACTTTATGCGGCATAGCACTTGATCCCACTTCGCCTTTTTTGGTTTTTTGCTTAAAATAATCCATAGAAATGTATGTCCAAATATCTCTAGACATATCTATTAGTATGTTGTTGATGCGCTTTAAGTTGTCAAAATGAGCAGCAAAATAATCGTAGTGCTCAATTTGTGTGGTAAACTGCATACGTTGAAGTCCAAGTCTATCTTCCACAAATTCATTACCTAATTCGACCCAGTTCCTTTTTGGAAAAGCAATATGATGTGCATTAAAATTTCCGGTAGCACCACCAAATTTAGCGGCATATGGTATGTTCAAAAACAGCGCAATTTGATTGTGTAAACGCTCAACAAATACCATAAACTCTTTACCTAATTTTGTAGGAGAGGCAGGCTGGCCGTGTGTTCTAGCAAGTAACGGAATATCTTTCCAGGTAACAGCCAGGTCTTGAATATGCTGCATTAAATTAATAAGAGCAGGCAAATAATCAAATTCCATGCTATTTTTCCAGCTTAATGGGATGGCTGTATTATTAATGTCTTGAGAGGTTAAGCCAAAATGAATCCACTCTTTTAATTCACTACAATTCGCTTTATCAAGTTGGATTTTTAAAAAATATTCTACTGCCTTAACATCATGGTTGGTAGTGGCTTCAATTTCTTTGATGGTTTTTGCGTCGGCTTCACTAAAATTTTCTTTTAGCTCCAGTAAAAACGTTTTAGCTTTTGCAGGCAGCTTAAAAAACTTTTTATCCGCTAAAAAAACGAAGTAATCGATTTCAACAATAACCCTGTACTTAATCAACGCAAATTCAGAAAAATATTCGTCTAATTGTTGTACCTGTTTTCTGTAGCGGCCATCAATGGGTGAAATAGCTGTTAATTGACTTAATTCCATAATTTGATATCGATTAATGGGTAATTATTGTTTCTTTGCATGCAAATCTACTTCAATTGAGCAAAAAAATACGTGTTGGGGCTGTAAGTTATTTAAATACAAAGCCATTACTCTATGGTTTACAGCAGCATGCCGTATATGAAAGCATTGAATTAATGGAGGATTATCCAGCCAATTTGGCTAGGGCTTTACAAGAAAATGCCATCGATATTGGGCTTGTACCTGTTGCGGTAATCCCAGGTTTAGCAGCGCCTTATATTATTTCTGATTTTTGTATTGGTGCTACGGGGCCTGTTGCTTCGGTATGTATATTTAGCCAGGTTCCCATGGAATCTATTAAAGCAGTATATCTAGATTATCAAAGTAAAACCTCGGTTAATTTGGCCCGAATTTTATTAAAAGAGTATTGGAAACAAGATGTGTTACTTTTAGAAGCACCTTCAAATTTTATGGATTTGATTGATGGTGCAACGGCAGCTGTAATAATAGGAGATAGAGCTCTAGAAAAATACAATAGTTATGCTTACCGTTATGATTTAGCAGAAGCCTGGATAAACTATACAGGTAAGCCATTTGTATTTGCCACTTGGGTGTCTAATAAACCACTAGATAATGTGTTTATTAAAGATTTTAATGAAGCCAATGCGCTTGGAATTGAAAATATTGATACGGTGGTTGAACAGCTATCGCACAATGATAACAGCTACAATTTACATACTTATTTCACAAAAAATATTAGCTATACCCTAGATGCTGCTAAAAAAGAGGGGATGGCCCAGTTTTTATCCTTACTATAAATGCTATTAATTATTTATAGTTTTTTGTGATTCTATTTTTTATAAACTTCCAGATGTACTGAAACGATACTCTGTTTTCGGTGTATATCACTTCTTTATTGTCAATGAGTGTTTTTAAGTTGTTGAGATACCAATCTTTGTGCTTGTCTATAATGTAATTGATAAGTGCTGCTCTGTTAGGTATGGTATCGTTGGCGAGGGTAGATTTACTTGTTTGTCTATAAAATAATAAGTGCTCCGGAATCACATGTACATTCCATTTTTTTTGTGCGATTCGGATATAAAATTCCCAGTCTTCGTAACCCATTTTCATGTCTTCATCGTATCCACCCACTTCATCCCACACTGTTTTTTTAACCATTGCACAGGCAGGACATTGATTGGAGAATAAAAAGTTAGCAGCCGTTCCGCCCCTTGGTTTTGAACTACCCGTTTTGTTTCCAAAAAAACGAATATAACTTGTTACCACAGCGGTTTGTGGCTCTTTTTCAAATACAGCTAATGCTTTGGTAAAAAAAGTAGTATCAAAATAATCATCAGCATCCAACGCAGCTATATATTGGCCCTTAGCATGTTTAGCCCCGGTATTTCTTGCAGCAGACATACGTGCATTGGCCTGATGAATAACCTGTATTTGAGGGTCGTTGGATAAAGTATCTAAATAGCTAATAGTAGCCTCGTCGGTAGAACCGTCGTTTACCACAATAATTTCAAAATCAGTAAAGGTTTGCTTTTTTAATGTAGCAATGGTTTCAGGTAAATATTTACCATCATTATAACAAGGGATAACAACACTAATGTGTGGATTTGTCATGTTTGATAAATTTACCTGTAACAAAATATATTAAGTTGAACATCGTAGATGGTGCCCGTTTGTTTTTGATAAAAAGGCATATCTAAATTGTCGGCAGCCATTTTGATATAAGTTTTAAACCCTGCATTTGATACAATACGCAAAATGGTTTCCAGTTTATATGTTTCGGAAACTAAGCCATGGTATTCAATAAACAAATGTTGCACTTTATGAAGTTCGTTTTCAATGTCTTGAACAACAGGATATTCGGCACCTTCGATATCAATTTTTAATAAATCTATATGGGTTTGCTCCGCTAAAATGGTACCTAATTTTACGGTAGGAACTTTAAAGCTACTATTACCAGTTACATCAATGCTACTTGCTTCTGATCCTTTGTTGTCAAATGAAATGGTTCCGTTTTCTGTCCACACTGCAGCTCTGTGAAGTGTATAATTGCTCATACTATTTTGAGCCATATTCTTTTCAAAAATGTCTGCTAAACTTTGATCTGGTTCAAATGCAATAAGTGTAGCACCGGGATAAACCGTTTTAAAATACAAACTACTAATACCAATATTAGCACCACAATCTATAATAACAGGATTTGTGCTAGTGGTGTAAAAACGGTATATTTCACATACAAATATTTCATTATATGTTTTTAATAATTCGTAAGGTCTTTTGTATAAAACAGAAATGGGGCCAAGGTTTCTTAATTTGAGGGTGGTATCATCTTCATGCTTGATGATTTTACCGGTAAACCATGGGATAGATGTAAACCTTGCGTCAATGGATTGCCCTTTGAGGTTTTTTCTAATGCCTTGCAGTATATTTGTAATCAAGCCCATAATTAAGATCAATTAATGAATCAACCACTTGTATCTATATGTATTCCAGCCTATAAAAAGCCAGAATACGTTGTTCGTTGCATCGAATCGGTGCTCAAGCAAACTTACAAGCAGGTTGAAATTATCATTTCTGACGATTCTCCCAACCAAGATATAAAATTAGCAATAGAATCTTACAATTCTAGCATCTCCATTAAATATTATCACAACCAACCTGCATTAAAAAGTCCTATCAATTGGAACAACGCGCTCAATAAAGCAAGTGGTCATTTTTACATGCTTATGCATCAAGATGATTGGTTTGAAACAGAAACTGCAATTGAAACCTATGTAAAGGCCTTTGAGATACACCCACAAGTAGATTTTGTTTTTTGCAGAAATACGGCCATCCAACCTGATGGTCAGGTTTTAAGGTTACAAGCAATTCCTTCCTTGCTAGAGGATATGCAAAAGCATCCCAATCATTTGGTAAGAGCCAATGTTATTGGCCCGCCTAGTAATACCATGTTACGAAGTAATGTTTCTGTTAGGTATGACGAGG
>JBEGUD010000180.1:0-2868 GCA_041179065.1 Bacteroidota bacterium
TTAAATGCAACAACACTAATTTTTGAACGAGTTTCATTTTCTCGTTTAAAGGAAGTTTTAGTTTGGTAAATATTTTAGGCACCATGCGTGCACCCACTACTTCGTGACCATGAAACGTAAACCCAAAACCTTCTTCAAATTTTTTAGTGGCTGGTTTTGCAATATCATGTAGTAATGCGGCCCAACGTAACCACAAATCAGGCGTGCTTTCGGCCATGTTATCTAATACCTGAAGCGTGTGGTAAAAATTATCTTTATGACCCATGCCATCAATATTTTCGGCGCCGTATAAGTCTACGAGCTGCGGAAATATTTTATGTAATAAGCCTACTTTAAAAAGTAAATCAAACCCTATCGATGGTTTATCACAAAGCATGATTTTATTAAGCTCTTCGGTGATACGCTCCTGTGATATAATACTAATGCGGTGTGCACTATCCGCAATGGCGTCTAGGGTTTCAGGCACAATGGTGTAACCTAGTTGACACGCAAAACGAATACCCCTTAACATGCGCAGCGGATCATCACTAAATGTTTGATGCGGCGCCAACGGGGTTTTAATTATTTTATCCTGAATGGCCTCAAGTCCACCAAATGGATCTACTAATTTGCCAAAAGCGTCTTCATGTAGTCCAATGGCTAGTGCATTGATGGTAAAGTCTCTTCTATTTTGATCATCTTCGATTGTGCCTGGGCTTACGCTTGGCTTTCTACTATCTGAAGCGTAACTTTCTTTGCGCGCTCCTACAAATTCAATGATAAAATCATCAATTTTTATTTGCGCCGTTCCAAATGTTTTAAAAAATGCAACCGTAGGCTTTGGTGAAAAAAGTGCCGCTACTTCATGCGCTAAAGCAATACCATCACCAATACAAACCACATCCACATCGGTGGTAGGACGTCCAATAATTTTATCACGCACAAATCCACCAATTAAATAAGCAGGTACACCCAGCTTATCTGCTGCGGCACCTATTTTTTTAAAGAGTTGGGTTTCGAGTGGTGAACAATTAATTTCCATGCTTTGCAAATGTAGCGCTTTGCTCATTTATATAAGCGAAAGAGGCGCTAGTAATTGCGCTGTTGTAATGGTATGGCCACAATTAAAATGACCAAGTGGACAAACCTTTTTTCCATGCAGGCCACAAGGCTTACAGGGCAAGTGTTCCAGGGTTTCAACAACAAATTGTGTGTCCGATAATGGACCATAACCAAATGCCGGAATGGTAGAACAATAAATGGCTGCAACAGGTGCATTTGTTGCAGACGCCAAATGCATCGGAGCCGAATCGTTCACATAATTTAAACGGGCGCCTTTAATAAGAGCCGCTGCTTCTAACAAGTTTAGTTGTCCAGCAATATTAACCACACCCCCTCTCGATGAACCACTGAGTATCTCTGCGCAGAGTGCAGTTTCGTTGGGCGCACCCATTAAATAAATGATATAGTTTGTTGGCACTGCGTTTATAAGATCGATCCAGTTTTTTGCAGGCATTTTTTTGGTCTCCCACACCGACCCCGGCGACATACATATATAAGGCGCCGATTGATATTTTTGTATGGCTGCAAAATGAGCAGCAGAAGGATACAGTACCGGCTTTGCAACAGGCGCTGTTGTGAGTGATGCCAGCAGCGCATGATTGCGCGATGTTTCGTGCAAATACGCGCTGTTTGAATTTTGCGGGGCCGCTACCTGCTTGGCCGCGCCCCCAGCCGCATCCGCGGCTGCGCCAAACTGATGCTTCACGGTTTCCGAAAACAAAAAGCTGAGTGGATTTTTATCAAAGCCAATTGTTTTTTTGGCACCCGATAAAACGGTGATAATGCCAGTGGCTAAATAACGCTGCACATTAATGACAACATCATATTTGATACGCCTAATGGTTTGTATGATTTGAAAAAGATGCTGGTATTTGTTTTTCTTTTTATCCCAAACATGCACCTCGTTAATGTAAGGATGCTCTGTAAAAAGTTCCTGCGCACCACCTCTCACCAAAATATCAATTTTTGCTGATGGGTATGCTGCATGCAAATTTTGTAAGAGTGCTGTTGCGAGCACCACATCTCCTATAAAAGCAGTTTGAATAACAAGTATGCGATGCATGATGCAAAAATAACCAAAAGGAAACAAAAGGAACCAATTACGGCCTCAGAATTGTGAAACTCCCGTCTTTATTACATTTCACAACAGCAGAAGGCTCTAGGGGCGTCATATCATCTTGACGGTAATGGACCATATAATCAACCCCTTGCTTTACAGCAATGTCAATATCTGAAAACACTTTGGGTGGCGGAAAGCCAGATACATTCGCAGAGGTACTTACAATGGGTTTTCTAAAACGCTTGATGAGGTGCTTACAAAATTCATCGGCACAAATGCGTATGCCAACAGAGCCATCTTCGGCTAGTAAATTACCGGCAAGCCCAATGGCATTTTCATAAATTATAGTGGTGGGTTTAGAAACACCTTGGATATAATCAAACACCTCAATATGCGGGCTCGCCACATATTGTAATAGTGAACGCTCGTCTGCTATGAGCACAATAAGGGCCTTGGTTTCAATACGTTTTTTTAAAGCAAATATTTTTTCTACGGCTTCTTCATTTGTGGCATCGCAACCAATACCCCAAATGGTATCGGTGGGGTACAAAATAAGACCCCCGCTTTCTAAAACGCGCAAACAGGCTTCAATATCTGTATTAAATTGTGGTGTCACGCAGGCAAATTACAATTTGTTAACGAGAATTAACCTAGATAATGGTAGTTAAAGATGTCTTGCTTATGTTTGCAAAAAAAATAAGCATGTCGTTACAAAATTTAATACTTGAAGCCTGGTCAAATAGAGATTTATTAAAAGAAGCAACCTA
>JBEGUD010000181.1:0-3425 GCA_041179065.1 Bacteroidota bacterium
CTTTCTTCCAAATTAGCAGTAGGCACCTGCAACAGTTTCATAAGCTGAATCTGTTGGGGCGATAGCTTTTGTAATAGTTTTTGTTGAAAAGATTGACTTAAAGACATCCGTGAAATTCAAGTAATTATAATACCTTGGTAATGGCAGCCAACATTTTTTCTCCCTTCTCTTTTATTTGATCTTCTGTCCAGAGTAAACTAATGGCAGTAGAAACTGTTCGGCTCATGATAGCATCACTTTTTGCAAAAGACCTGGTTTGTAAAGCGCGTAAAGCATTTGTTTGATCGTCATTTAAACGGTTCAGTGTTGTTGCATTTTTTAAATGATCCCACTTGGTTATATAATGCCAGTTATTTGCATACCAGTAAAAATTACCTGCAAAAACCCCTGCTTCTTTCAATGACTCGATCGCAGCTTTAGTAGCAGCTTCTGTGGGAAGCATCCAAGATAAAAAACTACAGCTATCGCCGTCTTCGTCAGGTACTGATCTAAATTGAATGCCCGGAACCTGTGCTAAGTAACTGCGTAATAATTTGTTGTTTTTTCGCTGGATGGATAAAAAAGTATCGAGCTTTTTAATTTGCGCTAACCCAACAGCAGCGTGCAGTTCACTGATTCTAAAATTGTATCCAATAAATGGATGCAGGTCGGCACCGCGGTCTACACCAAGGTGGTCATGACCATGATCGGTGTAGGCATCACATTTGGTGTACACGTCTTTATCGTTTGTCATTACCACTCCGCCTTCACCGCAAGTAATTGTTTTTACAAAGTCAAAAGAAAAAGTGCCTGCGGCACCAATCGTACCTAATTTTTTTCCTTTGTACGTGCCGCCAATACTCTGACATGCATCTTCTAATAAAATTAGATGGTGGTCGGTGCAAATTTGTTGAAGCGCATCCATATCGGCCATGCTACCGCACATATGTACGGGCATGATGCATTTTGTTTTTGGCGTAATAGCAGCCTTTACCGCAGCCGGGTCAAGCGTTAATGTTTCATCGATGTCTACTAATACGGGCACAGCACCAACGCTTAATATGGCTTCAAAACTTGCCACAAAAGTAAAAGAAGGCATGATTACCTCGTCTCCAACACCAATGCCTAGTGCCGCCATGGCGGTTGTAAGTGCCGCAGTACCGCTAGAGGTCAGTTGCGCATGTGCGCAACCAAAAACAGTTGAAACAGCAGCTTCCAATTCTTTGGATTTCCAGATCCCTTTACGCGGACCATCAAACCCATAACGCATGAGAATTCCGGTTTCTAATACCTCATTCACTTCTTTTCTTTCCTCGTCACCAAAAAATTCAAATCCTGGCATATAAAATGTTTAGAATGCAAAGGTAAAGAACTTAGCCGCATCTTTTATTGGCATTATCTTTGCTTTATGAATCCAACCTTATTTTATTGCTACGACGCTTATTGCGGCTGGTGCTATGGGTTTTGCCCCGTTATCAAAAAAATAGCCGAAAACTACCCCAATCTTCCCATAGAAGTGCTTTCGGGCGGTATGATTATGCCCGAAAAACCCGTTCCAATAAGCGCTACCGCCCATTATATTTTGGGTGCTTACAAAAATGTAGAGGAATTATCAGGCGTTGAATTTGGCGAAGACTACTTATGGCATATTAAAAATCCTGAATTAAGTGACTGGTTCCCGCATTCCGAAAAAGCGGCGATCGCACTTTGCATATTTAAGGAGTTTTATCCGAATAGACAAGTTGAGTTTGCCACTGATTTACAAATCGCCCTTCATTATGAAGGTCGTGATTTAACGGACAACGAAGCGTACAGGCACCTTCTCGAAAAATACAGTATTGCGCCCGAAACATTTTATGAAAAACTTAGCAGTGAAGCCTACAAAGACCAGGCCCACTATGAGTTTTCGCTTGTTAAGCAATTACAAGTATCGGGTTTCCCATGCGTATTATTACAAGTGAATGAATCAAAATTTCATTTGTTAGCAAGGGGTTACACCGATTATGAAACACTGAAATCTCGACTTGATTTGGCGTTAGGGGAAGCAGCAAAAACGATTTAGTGGTATTTTAACCTGATTTTACCTTTACTTTGCACAACGTAAACAAAGCATATGGAGTATAGTAATTTAGTATCAATTTCTGGCCTTAGTGGTCTATTTGAAATGGTGGCGAGCAAAACAGATGGCGCCATCGTAAAGTCATTAGAAGATCAAACCACAAAGTTTGTGAGCAGTCGCGTTCACAATTTCTCGCACTTAGAAAGTATCGAAGTGTATACCGTTCGTGATAATATCAATTTGGTGGAGCTTTTTCAAACCATGTTGGCTTCAAAAGAGGCCCTTCCTTCCGAAAAAGACCCTGCTGCTATTGTCGCTTACTTTAAAAAAGTATATGCCGACATGGACTTTGACCGTGTATATCCAAGCGATATGAAAAAAATGGTAAAGTGGTTTAGCATTTTAAAGGCCAACAACATTGAAATCAAGTTAACAGAAGAGCCTGAAGACGAAACAGAAGCATAAAATTCATAAAAGATATAAAAGGTCGCAAAAGCTTGTCTCTTGCGACTTTTTTTTGCCCATACCTACCCAATAAATTGCTAGAAATCTTACATTGTGGCACTCAATACATGGCCATGAAAAAATTCTTACTCATTACAATTTTAGGATGCTCCCTTTTTTCTAGTAAAGCACAACGATTTTCTGAAAAATCAGAGGCATCCGAAACTTGGGTAACTGCTCAGTTTAATAAATTAACCCCCGAAGAGCGTATTGCGCAGCTCATGATTGTAAGGGCACATAGCAATTTAGGGGAGGCTCATGTTAAAGAGGTAACGGATTTAGTAACTAAATTTAATGTAGGTGGTTTGTGTTTTTTTCAGGGCGGACCTATCAGACAAGCCCTGTTAACCAATACCTATCAATCACTTGCTAAAACGCCACTCATGATTGCTATTGATGGCGAGTGGGGCCTAGGTATGCGCCTTGATAGTGTTATTAATTTTCCAAGACAACTGATGATGGGCGCCGTTAATGATGCAAAACTTATTTATGAGTTTGGCCGTATCGTGGGTGAGCAGTGCAAGCGCATTGGTATTCAAGTCAATTATGCGCCTGATGTAGACATCAATAACAATCCAAAAAACCCAGTGATCAATGATCGAAGT
This sequence comes from Bacteroidota bacterium, assembly GCA_041179065.1. Taxonomy (GTDB): domain Bacteria; phylum Bacteroidota; class Bacteroidia; order Chitinophagales; family Chitinophagaceae; genus Sediminibacterium. Next base: position 3,148 of record JBEGUD010000181.1, read on the forward strand.
TTTGGAGAAGATAAATACAAAGTAGCGCAGTATGGTGTAGCATATATGCGCGGTATGCAAGATGTTAATGTGATGGCATGTGCTAAACATTTTCCAGGACATGGTGACGTAGCCGTAGACTCGCATTATGATTTACCCATTATTCAAAAATCTAAAAACGCACTTGACTCCTTAGAGTTATATCCTTTTAAAGAAATGATAAAAGCAGGTGTGGGTAGTGTTATGATGGCACATCTTTCCATTCCTGCATTGGATACCACTACCAATTTACCAACATC
>JBEGUD010000182.1:0-4468 GCA_041179065.1 Bacteroidota bacterium
AAAAATACAGTTGGTGTTAGGGTACCCAACCATCCTATTGCACTTGAACTACTGGAGCAATTAGATTTTCCATTAGCCGCACCAAGCGCCAATCCATTTGGATCTATTAGCCCGACAACTGCAAAACATGTAGCGGATTATTTTACAGATACACTAAATATTATTTTAGATGGTGGCAGTTGTGATAAAGGTATAGAATCTACCATTATAGGATTCGAAAATGGACAAGCTATTTTGTACAGACAAGGTAGTACCAAAGTGGAAGACATTGAAAAAATTACAGGCCCCTTACAAATACGCGTTCACGCAAACAACGAATCTGTTGTAGCGCCGGGCATGCTGTCAAAACACTATGCACCAAATACAACAACAATATTAACCAGTGATATTGCTTCGGTCATTGAAAAATATTCGGATAAAAAAATTGGTGTTTTACAATTGAGCCCCACTACCCTACCAAGTTTTGTGATAGCAGTAGAAAGCCTTTCTCAAAACGGAAATTTGGAAGAAGCTGCTAAAAATTTATATGCCTCCATGCACCGGTTAGATCATCAAAATCTAGATCTCATTATTGTACAAAAAATGCCAGCGGTTGGAATGGGATTAGCTATCAATGATAAATTAGAGAGAGCTGCAACAAAATAAGATTGGATTCAACTTTCTGGATTGCCAATGCTGCGCATTGTCATCCCTGAAGTTCTCTTTGACCAAAGTCTTTGAAACAAAAGTGAAACTTTTGTTTCTCTTTTATACTTTTCGTCAGCTTACAAGAGCAAGCTCTTGACGCTGCCTTAAAGTATAAAAGACTTCGCAGAGAGGAAGGGATTCGAACCCTCGATACGTTGCCGTATACACACTTTCCAGGCGTGCTCCTTCAACCACTCGGACACCTCTCTGAATATTTTAATGAACCCCCTTTTTATTGGGAGGGCAAAAATAAAGGTTCGGCGCTCAGGAACCGAATATTTTTTGAGCATTGGCAGTGGTTACTTCGGCCACCTCTTGTAAGCTAGTTTGCTTGACCGCTGCTAATTTTTCGGCGATATAGAGTAGATACCCAGATTCGTTGCGTTTACCCCTAAAAGGCACAGGCGTTAAATAAGGCGCATCGGTTTCGAGCACCAAATGCGAAAGCGAGATATTTTCTAGTGCCTCTGGTAGCCCTGCATTTTTATACGTTATAACGCCTCCTATGCCTAAATAAAATCCTAGGTCTACAATTTGTTTAGCAGATTCTGCAGATCCACTAAAACAATGAAAAATACCGCGGAGCCCTCTTTTTGCAAAAGGCTTTACCATTTCAATGGTTTCTTGCATAGCGTTTCGGGTATGAATAACAATAGGCCAGTTTTTTGCAAGCGCCCACTCCATTTGTGTTTCAAACGCAATTCGCTGCTGTTCTACAAAAGTTTTATCCCAGTAAAAATCAAGTCCAATTTCTCCAACCGCCACAAAGTCTCTTTCGTTGATCCACTTTTCTACAATGGCTAGTTCGTCATTTACATTTTCTTTTACATAACATGGATGAAGCCCCATCATTGAAATGCATACACCCGGGTACTTTTTTTCTAGCGCTAGCATGGCTTCTAGCGAATTACTATCTATTGCTGGTAAATAAAATTTTTGGACATTGTCATTTTGGGCGCGCGCAATAACAGCATCAATATCTGTGGTAAATTCTTCGGAATATAAATGTGTGTGCGTATCAATTAATATAGGAGCCATTGTATAAATATCTTTTATGCATTAAATTTTATGGCTTCAAAAGTATAGCCTTCACTGGCAAAATGGGCCAGCATTTTAGGCAGTGCTGTTTGCATGCGTGGAAAGGCTTTTTCACTATCATGAAATAAAACAATTGAACCGTTTTTACTATGGTACACCGTATAACCAAGGCATGCATCTGCGTTTAAGCGGGTATCAAAATCTGCACTGAGCACATCCCACATAATAATGCGCATGTCCGGAAATGCTTGTTTTATTTTTTTGATTTGACTTTGTTTTATTCGGCCATAAGGCGGTCTAAATAAATTAGACTTTATATGTTTTGTGGCAGTAGCAATATCATCTAAATAAGCCTCGTCAGAAACCTTCCAACCATTCACATGATGCTGGGTATGGTTCCCTACCGCATGTCCTTCAAACATAATTTGCGCATAAATGCCGGGGTAGGATTCTACATTTTTACCAATGCAAAAAAAGGTAGCTTTTGCCTGATATTCCCGAAGCGTATCTAGCACAAAAGGGGTAATGGTAGGGTGCGGACCATCGTCAAATGTGAGGTACAACACTTTGGACCTGGAGGGCATCCGCCAAACAAGTGAAGGGTAGATTGCCCTAAGCCACCAAGGTGTTTTTACGAGGTACATGTGGCAAATATAAATCTTATCTTTGCCACATGAACAAAAGAGTACGTGTCCGATTTGCGCCCTCCCCAACCGGAGGCTTACACCTAGGTGGTGTAAGAACCGTTTTATTCAATTACTTGTTTGCCAAAAAACATGGTGGCGACTTTATATTACGTATCGAAGACACCGACCAAACAAGATTTGTACCCGGTGCCGAAGAATATATTGTACAAACACTGAATTGGTGTGGTATGACACCGGACGAAAGTCCTGTAGTAGGTGGCCCTTATGCGCCTTACAGGCAAAGTGAGCGAAAAGAAAATTACAAACAATATGCTACGCAGCTCATTGAAGCGGGCCATGCTTATTATGCATTTGACACGCCTGCCGAAATAGAGGAAATGCGTAATAATTTTAAAACGCCCGAAAATCCTTCGCCACAATACAACCATGCAGTTCGTGCTAAAATGCGCAACTCATTATCACTTGATGCAGCAGAAGTTGCAGCATTATTGGAGGCGGGCACACCCTATGTTGTGCGCATCAAAATGCCTGATCATGAAGAGGTGACTTTTACAGATATGATTAGAGGTGAAGTTTCTTTTAATACTTCTCAAGTAGATGATAAAGTATTATTAAAAGCAGACGGCATGCCTACCTATCACTTAGCAGTGGTGGTAGATGATTACCTCATGAAAATTAGTCATGCATTTAGAGGAGAAGAATGGCTTCCTTCTGCACCTGTACATATATTATTATGGAAATATTTAGGTTGGCAAAACGAAATGCCGGAGTGGGCGCATTTACCCCTTATTTTAAAGCCTGACGGACACGGGAAATTAAGCAAAAGAGATGGAGACCGTTTAGGGTTTCCGGTTTTTGCCATGGACTGGACCGATCCAAAAACAAATGAAAAAGCAATAGGTTTTAAAGAGCGCGGATTTTTACCAGAAGCATTTGTAAACTTATTAGCTGTGCTTGGTTGGAACGATGGTACCGATCAGGAAATTTTTAGTATGACGGAGTTAATTGAAAAATTTTCGATAGATCGTGTACACAAAGGCGGTGCGAAATTCGATTACGAAAAAGCTAAATGGTTTAACGCTACCTGGATCAAAAACGCTGATAATGCTTATTTAGCTTCACTCGTACAGCCTTATTTTGATGAGGCCGGCATTAAAGTACAGGATCAAACTTATTTAGAAAAAATAATTGGCATCACTAAAGAGCGCTGCATATTATTACCAGACTTTATTACACAAGCAGGGTTTTATTTTGCTGCACCTACACAAATAGACACAGCCTCTATTGCAAGTAAATGGGATGACAACAAAAAGAATTTCTTTGAAGCCCTTTGCGTGGCTTTTGAAAATTCAAACACCACTGATCCACTAGCATTAGAAAATATTTTTAAAGAACTTACCGCTTCCCATGGGTTAAAACCGGGCGAACTTATGTTACCCATGCGCATTATGTTAGTGGGTGGTAAATTTGGGCCTGGTGTATTTGAAATAGCGACTACCATTGGTATTTCAGACGCAGTAGCCCGCATAAAACACGCATTAACTTTATTGTAAAGTTTCTGTATTTAGAAAATAAATAACGTATAAACTATGAGCCAAACCAAACGTCCCATTCGTGTATTAGTTGCCAAAGTAGGCCTTGACGGACATGACAGAGGTGCTAAAGTAATAGCCACTGCCCTTCGTGATGCGGGCATGGAAGTTATTTATACCGGTCTCAGACAAACCCCCGAAATGGTGGTGAATGCAGCACTTCAAGAAGATGTAGACGCCATTGGTGTAAGCATTTTAAGTGGCGCACATAATACGGTATTCACAAAAATTATGGGTCTTTTAAAAGAAAAAGGAATGCATGATGTACTTGTTACAGGTGGCGGCATTATTCCAGAATCAGATATACAAACATTACAAGAACTTGGCGTAGGCAAACTTTTTGCGCCAGGCACACCAACAACTACGATTGCGTCTTACATTTCAGAATGGGTTGCTACACACCGAAATTTTTAACCATGTACACAACACTACTTACCAATAACGACAATGGTATTTTTACCATCACCATTAATAGACCTGAAAAACTAAATGCCTTAAATGGAC
>JBEGUD010000183.1:0-3912 GCA_041179065.1 Bacteroidota bacterium
TGGCACTGGTAGCTGGCATGTTATTTTTTGTACAGCAAATGGGGGCGGAGCAAAAAGAAATATTTAGCCGCGTAACCGGTAATATGATTTTACTATTACTGGTAGTGCTCATTATTATTGGTGGAATGCTTAAAAAAATAAATGTTTTTGACGCATTTATAGATGGCGCCAAAGGAGGCTTTGACGTGATTTTAAAAATCATTCCTTACCTCGTGGGTATGCTTGTAGCCATTCGGGTATTTAGGGATAGTGGCGCACTAGGTTATATGGTAGATGGATTAAGCTGGGTTATTGGATTAACCGGTGTTGATACTGCGTTTACGCCTGCCTTACCCGTAGCTATTATGAAACCATTTAGTGGAAGTGGCGCAAGAGGACTTATGCTTGATGTGATGAAATCAAATGGCCCCGATTCTTTTGTAGGAAAATTAGCATCTACATTTCAAGGATCTGCAGATACTACTTTTTATATCATCGCTCTTTATTTTGGAAGCGTGGGTATCAAAAAAGTGCGTTACGCGATTTGGGCAGGGGTGTTAGCCGACTTACTAGGTGTAGTGGCTGCCATATTAATTGGTTATGTATTTTTTAGCTAACTTTTTCGCCAGCCATTTCCATTACAATCTTCCATTCGGCAGGCTTAACGGTTTGTACAGACAGTCTGCCAAGTCTTACAAGGTCCATGTCTTGTAGTTTAGCATGTGCCTTAATGTCGGCGAGCTTTACTGTTTTTTTAAGCTTTTTATAGGGTTTAAAATCAACTACAAGCCATGCTGGATCTGGGGTGGTAGGGTCTTGGTATGATTCCTTTACTACTTTAGCAATACCAACTATTTCCATGCCTTCGTTGGAGTGGTACCAAAAAGCGAGATCGCCTTTTTTCATGGATCTTAAATTATTGCGGGCGCCATAATTTCTAACGCCATCCCAAAATGTTTGTTTGTCATTTTCAAACTGATCCCAACTGTATTTGAAAGGTTCCGATTTGATAAGCCAATAATTCATTTTGAAAAATATTTAAGTCGTAAAATACTATGATAAATATTATGCTTCGCTTGCAAGAACGTCTGCTAGATGCAGCACTTTTAATCCCGAGTGTTTATGTGTTAAGCATCCATCTATGTGCATCAGACAACTCATGTCTGTGCTAATAATATATTCGGCGCCTGTAGCAGCAGCGTTCGTTGTTTTTTGATCACCCATCGCAATACTAATAGGTTCAAATTTAACCGCAAAGCTGCCTCCAAATCCACAACAGGTTTCTACGTCGTTCATTTCAACGAGTTCCAAACCTTTTACTTTACTGAGTAGCTTACGCGGTTCTGTTTTGGTATTGCATTCACGAAGCGCTGCGCAGCTATCATGATAGGTAACTTTGCCATTAAACGTAGCGCCAACGTCATCAATTTTTAAAACGTTGATTAAAAAATCGGAGAGTTCGTAGATACGGGCCGAGGTTTTTTTAGCAATGTTTATTTGCGCCGAGTTTTCGTAGAGTTTACCATAGTAATTTCTAACAAAACCGGTACAGCTTGCACTTGGTGCTACGATGTAGTCGGTACCATTAAAATCGTCTAAGAATTTGTCACAAACACTTTTTGATTCCGACCAAAAACCCGCATTAAATGCTGGTTGGCCACAACAGGTTTGGTTGGCATTGTATTTGACAGTACAGCCTACTTTCTCCAACACTTTTACCATGTTAAACGCTACCTGAGGGTAGAGCTGATCAATAAAGCAAGGAATAAATAACTGTACGTTCATTTATTTATTTTTCACTACCTAAACGGTAGATGTATTTGTCTGCTAAAAAGCCTTTATCGGTGGTAGGATATTTTTCCTTGATTTCTTTGTAAAGTGCTAGAGCTTCTGCATTTTTTCCAGTGGTTTCTGATAAAAGGGCCGCTCTAAATAAATATTCAGAAGCGTTGCTTTCGTCTTCAGAAAAACTAGCTGCTGCTTTTTTATAATAATCTATCGCTTCGTCTTTTTTGTTAAGCTCCGCACTTGCATCACCTAAAGCACCAATCGCTAACATTTGAATTTGCTTGGCGTCTGTAGAAAAATCTTTTAGGTATTTGATGGCGTTGTTAAAATCACCAAGTTTTAAATAACTTACACCAGCATAATAGCCAGCAATATTTGCTGCCTTGGTACCACTGTAGTTGTTCATGATGTATAACACACCTTTATTTACACCATCACCATTTAATACAAGGTTAGAAGAGTCTAAAGCAAAGTATTCTTGTGCTTTAAACATCGCTTCAGAAGCTTTTTCTTCTTTAGGCTTCACAATATATTCTTGGTAACCAAACCAAGCACCCACCACTACTAATATAACGGCAACTGCAGTGGCTATTTTTTTGCCACTTGTATTCCAAAATGCAGCAGCACCTTCTAGGCCTTCGTTGTTTGTGTGTTTTACTTCGTTTTCTGACATGGTATTTATTTTCTTGTAATTTTTAATGGGTTTAGTCTACAATAAACGGATAATTTTCGTCTAGGTAAACATCTTTTAAAACTTCGCTATCATCTGGCCAAGGGCTTTCTTCAGCAAATTTTACACTCTGCTCTACAATCGCATCAATTTTTTGATCGATGGCTTGTAAGTCAGATTCTGTGGCATATCCATTTTCTAAAATGGTTTCACGCACTTTAGTAATAGGATCTTGGTTCTTATATTCTTCTACCTCTTCTTTGGTTCTATATTTTTGAGGATCAGATACAGAGTGTCCTTTGTATCTGTAGGTTTTCATTTCTAATAAAGTTGGGCCTTCGCCATCTCTTCCTCTTTTTACTGCTCTTGCTACACCTTCGTGAACAAGTTCAGGAATCATACCATCAATAACATCGGCAGGCATGTCGTATGCGTCTGCTAATTTGTAAATATCGGTTACATTACTAGTACGCTCGATAGAAGTACCCATCGCGTAATTATTGTTTTCACAAATAAATACGACTGGTAATTTCCAAAGCATGGCAAGGTTAAATGTTTCGTGTAAGATACCCTGACGTGCAGCACCATCACCAAAATAGCAAAGAACCACATTTCCTGTGCCTTTGTATTTTTCAGCGAAAGCTAAACCGCCAGCAGTTCCAATTTGGGCACCCACAATTCCATGTCCACCAAAGAATCGGTGTTCGAGGCTAAAAAAGTGCATGCTTCCACCTTTACCTTTTGCACAACCGGTTGCTTTACCATATAATTCGGCCATACAAGCATCGGCAGAAACACCTTTTGCAAGTGCTAAACCATGGTCACGGTAGGCAGTAATAAATGGATCGTCGTGCTGGGTAGCTGTCATACAGCCCGCTGCTATTGCTTCTTGGCCAATGTAAGCGTGGAAAAATCCACGGATCTTACCTGCCATTTTATACATTTCTTCTGATTTAAGCTCAAACTGGCGAATCAGCTGCATGAGCTCGTACCAGTAGAGGTAGGTTTCTTTTGAAAATTTAGTAGCCACTAGTCAAAATTTTGAGGAGCAAATATACGGGTTATACATTAAAAATTTAGGCTTCGTTTAGGAACGGATACTTATAATCTACGGGCGGATTAAAGGTTTCTTTGATGGTCCTTGCGCTAAGCCAGCGGTACAAATTAATGAGGCTTCCGGCCTTGTCATTGGTACCAGAGGCACGAGCACCCCCAAACGGTTGTTGGCCCACCACAGCCCCTGTAGGCTTATCGTTGATGTAAAAGTTACCCGCGGCATGGCGTAATTTATTAGTAGCCAGCTCCACAGCCGCTCTATCCTGCGATATGATGGCCCCTGTTAAGGCGTATTTTGACGTGGTATTAACCAGGTCAAGGGTTTTTTCGAAGGCCTCGGCTTTATACGTATAAATGGTTAAAACGGGTCCAAAAATCTCTTCGCACATGGTTACATACTTTGGATCAGACACTTCAAT
>JBEGUD010000184.1:0-2649 GCA_041179065.1 Bacteroidota bacterium
AAAAGCAGGTGGTCAGTATGTGTACCTTAAAGAGTCATACAATCCACTCCTGGGTTTTTTATATGGTTGGAGCTTTTTTTCAGTAATCCAAACAGGTACGATTGCAGCGGTAGGTGTGGCCTTTAGTAAATTTGCGGGTTACTTTTTTCCGGCATTAGAAATGACGGATGCTAATATTATTTTTCAGGCCGGGTTTCTAAAAATATATCCCGCCCAGCTCGTTTCCATTGCTATCATTATTTTATTAACCTATATCAATACCAAAGGTGTGCAGGGTGGTAAACTCATTCAAACCACATTTACAGTTACCAAACTTGTTTCATTATTTGGCCTTATTGGTTTTGGTTTTTTACTTGCTGCAAAATCAGAAATTTGGAATGCCAATTGGCAAGACGCTTGGAGCATGAAAACGGTTGCTGCAGACAATAGCACTACACCAGTTATTGGCCTTGCCATTTTTGGCGCCATTGCTGCAAGTATGGTGGGTTCTATTTTTAGTAGTGATGCATGGAACAATGTAACATTTATTGCAGGGGAAATTAAAAATCCTAAACGCAATATTGGACTCAGTTTATTTTTAGGTACGCTCATTGTTACCATTATATATGTGTCTGCCAATTTAATGTACATCAGTGTACTTCCTTTAAATGATATTGCACATGCGCCCGCCGATAGGGTAGCTGTCTCTTCTGCCAATGCCATTTTTGGGAATATCGGTACCTATGTTATTGCAGTTATGATTATGATATCCACGTTTGGCTGTAACAATGGTCTTATATTAGCCGGTGCTCGTGTGTATTATACGATGGCGCAGGATGGTTTGTTTTTCAAGAAAGCATCTACGCTCAATAAAAATGCAGTACCTGAATGGGCCTTGTGGGCACAGTGTGTGGTGGCTGCCTTACTTTGCTTAAGTGGTAAGTATGGTGACCTACTAGATATGGTTTCTTTTATTGTGGTTATCTTTTATGTTTTAACCATTATAGGCATCTTTATTTTACGCAAAAAGCGTCCCGAAATGGAACGTCCTTACAAAGCAGTGGGTTATCCTGTATTACCTGCTATCTATGTATTAATGGGAACCCTGTTTTGTGTATTATTGATCATTTATAAGCCTAATTTTACATGGCCTGGGCTTATTATTGCACTATTAGGTATTCCTTTGTATTACCTTGCAGTGCGAAGTAATAAAAAATAAACATGACAAATTTTGACCAACTTTTTAAAGACTTCAACGATCTAAAAGTTGTAATCATAGGGGACGTAATGCTTGATACCTATTGGTGGGGTCAAGTAGACCGGATATCTCCTGAAGCACCCGTGCCGGTAGTGGCACTTCAGCGTAAAGAACACCGCGTGGGTGGTGCTGCCAATGTTGCTTTAAATACTGTGGCATTAGGTGCGCAAACAACAATCGTTTCTGTAATTGGAAATGATGCTGATGGTGTTTTACTCCAATCACTTTTTGATGCACAACACATCGACACCAGTTATTTATTAACGCACGATTCGCGCATTACAACCAATAAAACGCGTGTGATGAGTCGCAACCAGCAAATGATGCGCCTAGATGCAGAAATCACAACACCTATTAGTAGCGATATTGAAAACGAATTACTACAAAAATTTACTGCTTGTTTAGATGCAAAAAAACCGGATGTGGTAATTTTTGAAGATTATGACAAGGGTGTATTAACGCCAATATTTATTAAAGCGGCCATCTCGATATGCGCAGAACGAAACATTGTAATGTCGGTGGATCCTAAAAAGAATAATTTTTTAGCGTATCAGGGCGTAACATTATTTAAGCCTAATTTAAAAGAAGTAAAAGAAGGGTTGCAGGTTTCTATTTCAGATGTTACACTGGAAAATTTAAGAACCGTGCATGCTGCACTTCAAACACATTTGTCACATCAAATTTCGCTCATTACGCTTTCGGAAAAAGGTATGTTTTATGACACGGGAGACAGTGCTAAAATTATTCCTACACATGTGCGTTCTATTGCAGATGTAAGTGGAGCAGGCGATACTGTAATTGCAGTTGCTTCACTTGTGTATGCTGCAACAAAAAATATTGAACTTGCCACCGAAATGGCCAATATTGCAGGCGGGCTTGTTTGTGAAGAAGTAGGTACTGCAGCCATCAATAAAGCACATTTATTAGCAGAATGTAAACTACTATTGAACAAATAAAATAGTAAACGATGCAACAATATTCATTGGTTATACATGGAGGTGCAGGCACCATTTTAAAGGCCGACATGTCTCCGGAGTTAGAACAAGCGTATCAAAATGGATTGCAAGATGCCCTCGATGCTGGTTATACCATTTTACAAAATGGTGGCACAGCAGTAGATGCTATACAGGCGTCTATTTTTACGCTAGAAAATAATATATTATTTAACGCAGGAAAGGGGAGTGTGTTTACCAAAAAAGGATTGCAAGAAATGGACGCAGCCATCATGGATGGTGCAACACTTGAAGCTGGTGCTATCGCTGCGGTTCGTAATGTTAAAAATCCCATTCAGCTCGCTACCGAAGTGATGCGTAATAGTAACCACGTTTTTTTAAGTGGCAAAGGCGCCAACGATTTTGCAATTAAGCAGGGTGTAGTGTTAGCGCCTGATGAGTATTTTTATTCTCAATCCA
>JBEGUD010000185.1:0-2977 GCA_041179065.1 Bacteroidota bacterium
CTAAATAACCAAGTCTTTCAATTAAATAAGAACGCACTAAAATATTTTTTTCTTGTACATCTTTTAATTGCACTAGTGCACCGATTACAACATTAGCAGCCTTATTGGCCAAGTCTTTATCCGTGGCAGCTGCATGCAAATAAGCATCAAGTTCATACATCGCTTTTACGTGGGGTGCATTGGCGCCAGCCTCCGTATTTTTAAACGTATCAAAAAAGTTTTCCCATGCTACACTGTTCCATGATTGCATTTTTGAAACAGTAGCTGCAACTGAAGCTGCATTACCTTGCGCAAATGAATGACCAGCATTCACTAAAAAAATTGCTGCTATAATAAAAGCTGAAAATATTTTTTTCATGGTTTTAAATTTGTCGATAATAAAAAAACTAGATACCATAGGGTGCGCGCATTGGCGGCTTGATCATTTTATTGGCTTCATCATCATTAATAAACACTTGTGCTTCTGGATCAAAATTTAATGTTCGCCCTAACTGTAGTGCAATTTTACCCAGGTTAATAATGGTACAAGACCTATGCCCATTGGATTCATTGAGCGCAAAAGGTGTTCTGTATTTTACCGATTCTAAAAAATCTGTAACCTGTGGTGCAGGATCTGGGAGTAGCGCTAGCTTTTCTTTTAGATTAGGAATGGTAGATTTAAAGCCAGCAAATAATTTACCTTCTGGTCCTTCTATGTAAGCCACTGATTCGTCTTTGGCTTCTCCATCTAAAATAATTTTACAACCATCGGCATAGGTATAAATGATTTTTCGAAATGTACCGCAAGCATCTGGATGTTGTTGATCGGCGTCTACTTCTACTTTTACTGGACTCGTATGGTCTTTGCCTAAAAAATATTGAATAGGATCTAAATAATGTTGGCCCATATCACCAAGTCCACCACCATCATAATCCCAATAACCTCTAAACGTTCCGTGCACGCGGTGCGCGTTGTATGGTTTGTATGGTGCAGGTCCTAACCATCTGTCGTAATCGAGTGTTGCAGGCACTGGCTGTGCTTCAAGTCCTGTTTTTCCGATCCAATAAAATTTCCAATCAAATCCGGTGTGCTTGCTAACAGTTACAGTAAGTGGCCAACCAAGCATACCCGACTCTACTAATTTTTTAATGGGCTTAACCGTTGTTTTCATACCATAAAACTCATCTTGAAATCTGAACCAAGTATTTAGTCTAAACATTCGTCCATGCTGCTTCACTGCTTCCACCACACGCTTACCTTCACCAATAGTGCGGGTCATTGGCTTTTCACACCAAATATCTTTTCCTGCCTTTGCTGCTTCAATAGACATGATTCCATGCCAATGCGGTGGTGTAGCAATATGAACGATATCAACTTCAGGCATGGCAATAAGTTCATGATAGTCTGCAAAAGTTTTCACACCGCCGCCTACCATTTTAGCCGCTGCTGCTAAATGTGTTTGATCAACATCACATAGTGCAACCACCTTTGTACCTGCAAGGCCTATATGACCTCTTCCCATACCCCCTACACCAATAATACCTTTGGTTAATTGATCACTTGGTGCAATAAAGCCTCTTCCTAAAACATGTCTAGGAACAATACTAATACCTGCTGCAAAAACAGCACTGTTGCGTAAAAACTTACGTCTTGAATTGGATTGTGACATGGCAAACAACTTGATGTACTTAAAGATATAGAAGTAAGCGAATACTATGAACTCAGTTATTAGCTAATTTTACCCATAAATTCCCCTGAATTATGAAAAACGCAAACCCTATTAGCATTCAGCAAATCAAGGACACCCATACAGCTTCTAGAAATGTGAATATCAGGCACAAAGAAAGGCTTTCCAAGTTGGACAAATTAGCAGTTTGGATTACCAAAAAAGTAGGCTCGATGGGTTTTTTTATGATTGTTTTTACTTGGTCTGCAGTATGGTTGACCTGGAACACATTGGCGCCACTTCATTTACGTTTTGACCCATTCCCTGCATTTGTACTATGGCTTATTATTTCTAATATGCTTCAAATATTTTTGATGCCGCTTATTATGGTAGGGCAAAACTTACAATCAAGACATTCAGAAATTAGAGCCGAAGAAGATTACCTGATCAATAAAAAAGCAGAATTAGAAATAGAAACCATTCTAAAACACTTAGAAAATCAAGACAAATTGATACTTCAAATTTTAGCAAGAATGGAAAAGGAAGAAAAATAATTAGTTGCCTGCTATAAATTTATTGACACGCATCCAAGTAGTTGCTCTTTCAAACCAAGCGTCTGTAGTTGTTGGATTCTGAAGTCCAAATCCATGTCCTCCATTTTGATAAACGTGCAATTCTGCGTTTACCTTATTTTTTATAAGTGCTTGATAAAAGCGTATACTATTTTCTACAGGAACAGATTTGTCATCTGAAGCATGCACTATAAATGTTGGAGGGGTTTGAGCCGTTACCTGCATGTCAGATGAAAACAAATTAAGTGTAGCAGCTGTTGCCTTTTTTCCGAGTAAATTATCTCTAGAACCCTTGTGGCAAATAGCCGAATCCATACTTATAACCGGGTAACCTAAAATAGCAAAATCGGGTCTTAAACTAGTATTGCTGGTGTTTTCGATGTATGATTCAGAAAACTTTGTAATTCCAGTACTCGCCAAATGACCTCCTGCCGAAAATCCGATCACACCAAGCATAGACGGATTGATATCAAACCCTGCCGCCCGGTCTCTAACAAGTTTTATCGTTTGCTGTAAATCTTGTAATGGTACAATTTCTTTATTCGTCATACAACTATCAAAAGGCAAACGGTACTTTAATACAAATACTGTAACACCTATTTTATTAAACGCTTCTGCCACTTCATTTCCTTCATGTCCAGAAGCGAGTCTTGCATATCCACCCCCAGGACATACTATGATTGCTGTTTTGTTGGCATCCTGCTTTACTGGATTAAATACCGTAACGGTTGGACTCGTAACATTTGCAATTACAATTTT
>JBEGUD010000186.1:0-8292 GCA_041179065.1 Bacteroidota bacterium
GCGTTTTAGGCAAATGGGCATTACAAAGAAGCAAAGGTGATGTTAGCGGTTATTTTACGTTGTTATTTCAAAAAATAAAAGGAAAATGGTTTGTTATTCAAGACCATAGCAGTTAATTAAAAACAATAAAATTTATATACCATGGCACTCATTATTTTAGGCATTATTGTACTTGTTACAGGCATTTTTATTCTTAAGCAAAAAGAAGAATTACATAAATTAGGTAGGGGCATAAGAAGCACTGGTGTTGTGCTTATCATCATTGGCGCCTTAAACGCATGTGTAAAACAAATAGATGCGGGTCAAATTGGCGTTACCAGCTTATTTGGTAAAGTGTCTAATGAAGTACTGACCCCCGGACTCAATTTTGTTAACCCACTTGTAAACGTATACAATGTTGATATAAAAACACTGAACTATACCATGAGTGGTGTTCATAATGAGGGCGAAAAAGAGGGCGATGATGCGATTCGTGTACTTGCCTCGGACGGACTAGAAGTAACCATCGACCTCACTGTTTTATACCGTGTAGTTGGTACAGAAGCGCCAAGGCTAATTAGAGAAACGGGACTCGATTATAAAGACAAAATTGTTAGGCCACTTACAAGAACAAAAATTAGAGATAACGCTGTATACTTTACTGCCATTGACTTATACTCTACCAAGAGGGATCAATTTCAGAATAGAATATTTACAACCATCGAAGCTGATTTTAAAAAAAGAGGTTTGATACTCGAGCAGTTATTACTCAGAAACATTACCCTTCCTAACAACGTTAAAACCTCTATCGAAGAAAAAATTAAGGCAGAACAAGACGCGCAAAAAATGGAGTTCGTACTTCAAAAAGAAAAACAAGAAGCAGAGCGTAAGCGTGTGGAAGCACAGGGTATTGCAGATTATCAACGCATTATTAGTACCGGCTTAAACGATAAACAATTACAATACGAACAAATTCAAATGATGAAAGGTCTTATTACTTCACCTAATTCAAAAGTGATTGTAATGGGTAAAGGAAATACGCCTGTTATTTTAGACAGTAAGGATAAATAATTATTCTTCGTTGTAATCGATGGGGTCTTTCCATTTATTATATAGATACCAAAATAATAGTCCAGTGCTTAATAGTAGCCAAGTATAAAAAATAAGATTGGCTGTGGTAAAACTGCTTTCCCAATAAGCTGCGCCATACATGATGCCAGCACATGAATTAACGGCCATCCATAACAAAAACATGGATATGGTATTTACAATTCTAATCAAATATTTACGTACACCAGGTTCCATATTATTAATCTAAACTTTGGTTATTGGCAGCTGCCATTTTTAATAGCCTGTCAAATTGCGCCGGCGTTAAGTCATTGTAAAAGAAGTTAATCGGATCAATAGGAATACCTGATTTATGTACCTCATAATGAAGGTGCGGTCCTGTGCTTTTTCCGGAATTGCCAACGTAACCAATCACTTCCCCCCTCTTTACGCGTTGTCCCGCCCTCGCTTTTACCCTCACCATATGACCATATATGGTTTTGTAGCCATACCCATGATTGATCACTACATGAATACCAAAACCACTGGTGGTAAATCCTGATGTGGTAACAACACCATCAGCCGTAGCGTAAATGGGCGTGCCAATAGGGGCTGCAAAATCGAGTCCTTCGTGTGCTTTTCTGGTTTTATAAATAGGGTCAATTCGGTAACCAAAACCAGACGCTATTCGGGACAATTTTTTATTGCTAATGGGCTGAATGGCAGGAATGGCAGCTAGCAATTTAGCCTTATTTTTTACCATGCCTATCAGCTCATTAAAGGATTTGTTTTGATATTCCATTCGAAGGGCCAAACTATTGAGCTGATCGATAACGGTATGTACAAGATCGGTAGAACCCATACGCTGCACGAGTTGTACCTCTTTTTTCTGTTCCATATCCTTGATACGTGCACTATCAGCAATGGGGTCCGCTTCAAATATAGTGCGGTATACCGTGTTATCCCGATTGGTAATTTCGCCCATTTTTAACTCGAGCTGTTTAAGTCGCTCCTCAATTACGCCGTAGCCCTCACGCAGGTCTTCATTTTGCTGTCGAAGTAGTTTTTCTTTGGGAGAATCTATGTACTGAAAAGCAATGGCAAAAATGATAATACCCGTAACCATGGAAGCCGCTATAAAACCAAACACCTGCAATAGGCGCACTCGAAGAGGCGTCTCTAGTTTTTCAAACCGCAGGGTATGGGTATTATAGTAATATTTTATTTTGCGCATAGGGGCATTGGTATCAATAGCTAAAGGCTCAATTCCTTACCTTTGAAGCTATAAAAATATAGAACAAAGATAGCCCGCTATCTAGTAAAATTAGCATATTAAAATTAGTACCCGTTTATGATGACCAGTGCCGAGATAAGAAAAGAATTTTTAGCCTTTTTTGCTTCAAAAAAACACCAAATAGTTCCATCTGCCCCGATCGTTGTAAAAAATGATCCAACCCTGTTATTTACCAACGCAGGCATGAACCAGTTTAAAGACTATTTTTTAGGCAACAGAAAGCCTGAATATAAACGTATTGTAGATACACAAAAATGTTTACGCGTGAGCGGAAAACACAATGACCTTGAAGAAGTAGGTGTTGATACTTACCACCATACCATGTTTGAAATGCTAGGCAACTGGAGCTTTGGAGATTATTTTAAAGATGAAGCCATTGCATGGAGTTGGGAGCTACTCACAGAAGTATACAAGATTGACAAAGACCGTTTGTATGTTTCTGTATTTGAAGGTGATGAATCGGAAGGATTACCTATGTCTACCATTGCATTAGATGCTTGGAAAAAATTAGTAGATGAAGACAAAATTATTTTTGGAAATAAAAAAGATAATTTTTGGGAAATGGGAGACACGGGTCCATGTGGACCATGTTCAGAAATTCATGTAGACTGTAGATCTGATGCGGAAAGAAAATTAATTCCGGGAAGAGATCTTGTTAACAAAGATCATCCGCAAGTGATTGAAATTTGGAACTATGTTTTCATGCAATACAACCGTTTAAAAGACGGAACACTTGAACCACTTCCCGCAAAACACGTTGATACAGGTATGGGATTTGAACGTCTTGTGCGCGTGCTACAAGGCAAACAAAGTAATTACGATACCGATGTGTTTAGCGGCACCATAGGTACAGTAGCAACTATCACTGGAAAAATATATGACAGAAGCGATAGTAAAGAAGCCGTAGCATTTAGGGTAATAGCAGATCATATCAGAGCAATATCATTTACCATTGCCGATGGACAACTACCTTCCAATACTGGCGCTGGGTATGTGATTAGACGTATTTTACGAAGAGCTGTACGTTATTACTACACCTACCTAGATTATAAGCAACCATTACTTTTTAAACTTGTGCCAGTTTTAGCAGCTCAATTTTCAGAAGTATTTCCTGAGCTTGCAGCACAAGAAGAATTTGTAACAAAAGTAGTAAGAGAAGAAGAAGATGCATTTTTAAGAACCTTAGATAAAGGACTTAAAAGAATTGATGAACTCATGAAAGCCTCTAACAGTAGTGTTATAGAAGGTAAAGCTGCATTTGAACTTTTTGACACTTACGGATTTCCAATAGACCTTACCCGTTTAATTGCGCAAGAAAATAATTTAGCGGTTGACGAAAAAGGTTTTGAAGCAGAAATGCAGCAGCAAAAAAACAGAAGTAGAGCCGCAACTGCAATAGATGCTGCAGATTGGGTTATTGTAAATGATAGCGAGCATCAAACATTTGTTGGATACACAGAAAAGATTTGCACAACTACAGTTACGAAGTATAGAAAAGTAACAAGCAAAGGAAATACGGGCTATCAAATAGTTTTAGAATCAACACCATTTTATGCCGAAAGTGGTGGACAGGTTGGTGATATTGGTGTACTTGAATTTGAAGGATCAACCATCGATGTAATTGATACCAAAAAGGAAAACAACCTAATCATCCATTTTACAACCGAGATTCCTGCTAGCTTGGAAGGATCAGTAGTTGCCAAAGTAAATACAGATATTCGAAAAAGCATTTGTGCACACCACAGTGCAACACACCTCTTACATGCTGCTTTAAGACAGGTGCTGGGAAATCATGTTGCTCAAAAAGGAAGTCTTGTAAATGCTGCGCAACTTCGTTTTGACTTTTCTCATTTTGCAAAAGTGAGTGCCGAAGAATTACAACAAATTGAAGATATTATCAACGAAAAAATTAGAGCAAACATCCCAGTTGTTATCAAAGAGATGACCAAAGATGAAGCAGTAGCGCTGGGTGCCATGGCTTTATTTGGCGAAAAATATGGTGATACCGTAAGGGTTGTAATCATGGATCCAAATTATTCTATTGAATTATGTGGTGGTACGCATGTTGGCGCAACAGGAGCACTTGGTTTATTTAAATTAAGAAGCGAATCTGCAGTAGCGGCAGGCGTAAGACGTATAGAAGCCGTATGCGGTGAAGGTGCTACAACACAGGTAAATGAAGCGCTAGCAGAACTTGAAACCATTAAAGAACTTGTAAAAAACACCAAAGAGCCTGTTAAAGCAGTGCAACAAATGGTTGCCGATTTACAGTCGTTAAAAAAACGCATTGAATCTTATGAGGCATTAGCACTTGTTGGAATCAAAAAGGAATTAGAGTCAAAAGTAACGCGCATTGGCGATACACATTTTATTGGCGCCGTTGTTTCAGTTAGTAACCCAGATGGCCTTAAAAAATTATGTAGCGAGCTACAAGCAAGTTATACAAACTTACTAGTTATACTCGCCGCCAATATAGATGGGAAGGCATCTGTTGCTGTTTTAGTGGATGATAACTTACAAGGTACCAAAGGACTAGAAGCACAAAAAATTATTAAAGATCACGTTGCGCCGCTTATTAAAGGTGGCGGAGGTGGTCAAAAAGGCCTAGCAACCGCTGGTGGACAGGATCCTAGCAATCTTGCAAAAGTCATTGAAACTGTAAAGGGATTGTTAAACTAAACCTTGATTGAGCGTAACAAAATATATTTGAGAACATAAAACAACCAAAACTATGAACAAAATTATTTCATTATTTACAGCAGCTTGCTTACTAGTATCAGCCGCTAATGCACAAGAAGAAAAAAAAGTAGTTATTGTAAAAACAATGGATACCACCATCATACATGGAAAAGAGAGTGGTCCTCAAAAAATGACAGTGATTGTAGAAAATGGAAAAATAACCATAAATGGCAAGCCTGTTGACGGTGTTAATTTACCAGAAATGATGGGTGGTGTAACTGGTATTCCAAAAGTAACGAACATTCCAAAAGTGATGATGTTCAAGTCCGATGATTTGAATGCCCCACTTCCTAAATTGGACGGCAAAGTAACCGAATTAAAAATCGCAAAAGGCATGCCACTAGACATGAGTAAGCTAGGCGAAACTTTTGCACTTGCATTTAATGATGGTCCAAAAATTGGAATCAGCATCGAAGACCTAACAGAAGGTGCTGGTGCTAAAGTATTAGAAGTTACAGAAGGTTCTCCAGCTGCAAAAGCAGGTATTGCAAAAAATGATATCATTACATCTGTAGATGGTTCCTCTATTTGTGATGTAGCTACTTTAGAAGAAAAAGCGAGTGATTTAAAAGCAGGCGATGCCATCACCTTCAAATTAACACGTGACGGAAAGTCTAAAGAAGTGACTGTTAAAATTCCAAAAAAAGTAAAGAAGGCCAATATATAACCTTACCAATTGTACGATAACCCGGTAACTAATCTTATTTTTGTTTGAGATGACCTCAAGCAAACAATACGAAGCAGTTATCGGGTTAGAAGTACACGCGCAGCTAGCTACCAACAGCAAGCTATTTTGCTCAGACGCCACCACATATGGCGCTTCTCCAAACACCCAAATTAGCCCCATTACAATGGGACATCCGGGTAGTCTTCCAAAAACCAATAAAAAAGCAGTTGAGTTTGCCATTAAAATGGGCCTTGCATGCGGCTCCACCATTGTCAAGGAAAACTACTTTGCCAGAAAAAATTACTTTTATCCAGACCTTCCTAAAGGTTATCAAATTTCTCAACATACCACGCCTATTTGCGCAGGCGGTAAAATTCAAATAAAGGTAGAGGGTCAAAAGCGATATGTTCAATTAAATAGAATTCACCTAGAAGAAGACGCTGGAAAAAGCATACACGATATTGATCCTACACATACCCTCATAGATTTAAACAGAGCTGGCACCCCCTTAATTGAAATTGTTACAGAGCCTGATTTATATAGTGCCGAAGAAGCATTTGCCTATGTTACTGAAATTAGAAAGCTAGTGCAGTGGCTAGGTATCTGTGATGGAAACATGGAAGAAGGTTCTTTAAGATGTGACGCCAATGTATCGGTACGATTAAAAGGCGAAAAAAAATTGGGCACTAGAGTTGAGGTGAAAAATTTAAACTCTATTCGGAATGTAAAAAAAGCAATTGAATTTGAAACAGCCCGACTCATTGAAATACTTGAATCCGGTGGTACTATAACCCAACAAACTAGAAGCTTTGATGCTTCAAATGATACCACATTTGCAATACGTGATAAAGAAGAAGCAAACGATTACCGGTACTTTCCTGATCCTGATTTAGCCCCATTTGTTTTAAGTGAATCCTATATTGATGCAATAAAAACAGGACTACCTATTTTACCGGCTGCTATAGAAGAAAAATTAATGACACAGTTTCAATTGAGCGCTTACGATGCTGCTCAGCTTTGTGAATCATTAGCAACAGTTCATTATTTTGAAGCCGCTGCTCAGCACACAATCAATTTTAAATCGGTGGCTAATTGGATGCTAGGACCCATTAAATCTTATTTAAATGAAGCAGGGCTTGATTATAACAAACTAGCACTACAACCAACTACATTAGCGGATCTTATCAGACTCATTGATGAAGGTCAATTAAATTTTTCGGTGGCAGCCTCAAAAATTTTACCTCAACTTATTGATGGAATTAAAACAGATGTTTTAGCTGTTGCAAACGATCTTAATGTATTACAAGTGAATGATACAGATACCCTAGAAAAATGGGTGGACGCCGCTATTGCTAGTATGCCTGATAAAGTTATAGAATACCAAAAAGGTAAAAAAGGGCTCATTGGCTTATTTATTGGTGCTGTTAAAAAAATGAGTCAAGGGCAAGCAGATCCAAACAAAGTAAGTGAACTACTAATCAAAAAATTAAATAAATAATTATTCAACCAATACATCAATCATGAAAAAAACAATTAGTGTATCTCTAATTGCAGCAACCATTTTATTTGGCTGTGCCCAAAAAAAATATGGCGAGTTTACGGTTAGCGGTAAAGTAAGTAACGGAGGTAGCCAAAAAATTTACTTGCAAGAACTACCTTTTGCAGGATCAGAGCCATTAATACTAGATTCTGCGACCCTACAAGCAAACGGAAAATTTGAGTTACAGGCTACTGCACTAGAAGAAGGTTTATATAGACTAACGTTGGAGAGAGGCCCCGAAGTTTTATTAGTCAATGATGAAAAGAGTATCAACATTAACATCGACGTCAATAAACCTAGGTTTTATGAAATCGAAGATTCTGAAGCAAGCAAAAGCCTTCAAACTTTATTTGCAAAATATAGTGTAGCAGACTCTTCTTTAATGGTCGATTTTAATGCACTAGAAACTGCTCAACAACAGTCTGGTAATGATAGTTTAGTTCAAGTGCTAACTAAAAATAGAGACAACGGACTTTTGTCTATCAATAATCTTGTTAATGAATTTATCAATAATTCAAAAAGTCCTGCGGCTATCTATTATGCCATTGGAATGGCCACTAGAACAATGCCAGAGGAGGCTGTTAAACAGCTGGTAGAAAAGGCATCTGTTAAGTTTAAAGAACATACCGGTCTTGCTAAAATAAAAGCGCTTATGACCGTTCAACAAGCTGCACCAAGTGCCAGCAATACCTATGCGCTATTAAATAAGCAAGCGCCAGAAATTAATTTACCAGGCACAGATGGTAAGCCCTTTTCTTTGGCTTCTTTAAAAGGCAAATATGTACTTGTAGATTTTTGGGCCAGCTGGTGCGGACCTTGTAGAAAAGAAAATCCAAATGTAGTAGCTGCTTATAACAAGTTTAAAGATAAAAATTTTACCATTTTAGGCGTGTCTTTAGATAATGACAAAGAGGCCTGGCTTAAAGCGGTTAAAGACGATGGTTTAACTTGGAAGCACGTGAGTGATTTAAAACAATGGGAGTCTAGCATGGTGCCTTTATATGGTTTTGATGGCATTCCATTTAA
>JBEGUD010000187.1:0-21868 GCA_041179065.1 Bacteroidota bacterium
AAAGGTTTCATCCAGCACAATTTCTTCACGAATAAGAGATACTACTTTTACAGTTCCGGTTGCTTTTTTAATGGTTAGTCTTACCTCGGTACCTTTGTTCCCTCTAATAATTTTAACGGCATCTTCGGTGGCATAACCTACAACATCCACTGGCTCTGCGTTTCCTTGTGCTACTTTTAAAATAACATCGTTCGCATCAATTTCTCTAGACTTCCATGCCGCACCACCCGGTTGTACCGATGCAATTTTTATCCCATTTTCATCTTCACCTAATTGTGCACCAATACCATAAAACCTACCGCTCATACCTTCATCAAAAGCACGTTTTTCGATGGGTGGAAAATAATCGGTGTGTGGATCCATAAGACCTGTGATGGCATTGATAAAAGCTGTAAAACGTTGGTCTTCGTTAAAGGTTTTTTGGATACGTTCAAAACGTTTGTTGGTTGCTTTTAATACCTGCTCTCTAGCCATACGCTCAAGCGTAGAATCTGGTTTAGCTACGTAATCTTTTTTTCCTTTATTTTTTTCTCTTTGTTCTAAATAATCTGCGTAACGCTCAAGCGCTGCATAGGTCAATTGCTTTCTCCAACGGTCTTTTCTAGCAGCCACTGTAATTGCAAAATCTTGCTTATCGTTTTCTATCAGTACTGAATCATTTACGCTGAAATCAAAAGGTGATTTTAAAATTTCTTTGTAAAGCACCATCGTTTCCTGTAAGCGTTTTGTATAAACGGCACTTACTGCAGGAACAAAAGCAATGGGCGCTCCTTTTATTTCATCATCCAAACTTGTTTCAAATTTTTTAAATCCAGTAATATCTGATTGTAAAAACAATGTTTTTTCAGGATCCAGCGCTTTTAAATAGGCGGTGAAAAGCTTTTTAGAAAAGTTGTCATCAATAACTTTAGGGCTATAATGTTGCGCTTCTAACAATGCACCAACAGTTGCCAGCAATTTTTGACGTTGTGTTGGCTGAAGCTCAGGCGAATTGTTACTTACCTTAAATGCAAAAAAAATAGCGCCAAATAATACAATCCCCCCTAGAAGTAGTCCTTTCCTTGTTTTCATAAATGCTTTGAATTTTTCCATGTTGGAAATATGATATGAATCAAAAATAGCTGAAAAGGAGCACCAAAAAACAGGATTTAAGCCAAATTAACAAAGGTTTTGATAAGCGGTAACAAAGAAAGTTTAAAATGAGATTTTGTTAAATGCGCAATTACCTTATTTTTGCACTCCTTTAAACGGAGAGCGTAGCTCAGTAGGTTAGAGCGTCAGTTTGTGGCACTGAAGGCCGTGGGTTCGAGACCCATCGTTCTCCCATTAAATTTTAAAACCTATAAGTATGTGCTTATAGGTTTTTTAAATTAACATCTCTATGTCTCCTCTTATCCTTTCAATCCCTTTGATATCAGCGTTTATAGGCTGGTTTACCAATTGGATAGCGATCAAAATGTTATTTCATCCGAGACTTCCAGTAAAAGTTTTAGGCATCACTTTTCAGGGCATTTTTCCTAAAAGACAACGCCAATTTGCCCAAAAATTAGGCAAACTCGTAAGTGAAGAGCTCCTTTCATTCAAAGATATTGAAGCAAAAATCACCGACGGAAATAACCTTCAACAGGTAATGCCGCTCGTTGAAACCCATATTGACAACTTTTTGCGCAACAAATTGGCCGCAGAAATGCCTATTATAAGCATGTTTATTGGCGACAAAACCATTGAACAGCTTAAATCTGTGTTTATGAAGGAATTAGAGGGCTTATTTCCAGTGCTTATGACCAGTTATATGGAAAAACTCAAGCATGAGCTTGACTTGGAAGCCATTGTAACCGAAAAGGTAAGCAATTTTAGCTCCGACAAATTGGAGGAAATCCTTCAATCCATTATGTCAAAAGAGTTTAAATTCATTGAAATAATAGGTGCGGTTTTAGGGTTTTTAATTGGGATCATTCAGCTGTTTATAACCTGGATTGGCGGATAATCCCCAATATTTTGCCGTTTACCGATAAAAACTGGCCTTTTTAGCCGTTTTTAAAACTTTACCCCCAAAAAATTGTCATATTACCGCTTGTCCATTGGATTTATTGAAATCAATTAATTGATGGAACTTTGCATAAATAATTATAAATTAATAAGATGCGTAAAATAATAGTAATAATTACATTATTCGTTGGATTTTGCTTGAATAGCCTTCAAGCCCAATATCCTGGTGCTAGAACAGGCGGCATGCCTACTGGTGCCCAAACTAATATTGGACATTTTTACGGTAAAATCGTAGACAGCAAAACAAACAAGGCGCTTGATGCCATGACAGTTCAATTAACTGGCAATAAGTTTGATACGGTCACTAAGAAAATGAAGGAATCTGTTTTAAGTACCTTAATTACCAAAGCAAATGGAGATTTTAGCTTTGAAAACCTTTCTTTATTTGGCAACTATAAACTAAAAGTTTCTGGACTAGGGTTTAAAACACTCGATCAAACCATCAGCTTTGGCATTAAAATGCCTCAACCTGGTGCTGCTCCAAATATGCAGCAAATGATGGGCATGGCCGATAAAGATTTAGGCAATATCAAAATCACTGCAGATGCAACAGACCTTGGCAACGTAACGGTAACATCGTCTAGTAAGCCTCAATTTGAAATGGGCATAGACCGTAAAATATTTAATGTAGATAAAAACCTGGTGAGTACTGGACAGTCTGCTACAGAAATTATGAAAAACATTCCTTCTGTAAACGTAGACATTGATGGAAACGTAACACTAAGAAATGCTGCACCAACCATTTTTATGGATGGCAGACCTACTACCCTTACACTTGATCAAATTCCTTCTGATATCATTGACAGAGTAGAATTAATCACCAACCCTTCTGCTAAATTTGATGCAACAGGTGGTAATGGTGGTATTATTAATATCGTATTAAAAAAGAACAAAAAGGTTGGCTACAACGGTGGCTTACGAACTGGTATTGATTCACGTGCTAAAGTGAATTTAGGAGCTGACATAAATATTAGACAAGGTAAGGTGAACGCATTTTTATCTGCCAATTTAAACCAGTTTAAATCAATCAGCAATAGTTCAACTACTAGAGATAACTTCTTTTCTACCCCAAGCTATATTAGCAATACCGCAAAATCAATTAATGAAGGCGGATTTAGTTTTATGAGAGGTGGTTTCGATTATTTTATTGACAACAGAAACACCTTGTCATTTGCAGGCAACTACAATAATGGAAATTTTGATTCTGAAAACAACCAAAAAGCAGACTCAACCATCAAAGGCATTTACACTTCTTACAATCAAATCCTAAGTGGCAATGCATCAAAATCAAATAGCTTTGGAGGCCAGCTGAGTTTCAAACACAACTATGCAAAAAATGGCGAAAGTTTATCTGCCGACTTAAATTACAACGAAAGAAACAGTAATAATACGTCAAACGTTAATACGCAAACCTACTTCATCAACAATGCCCTAAAAGGATTCCCATTATTACAACAAACCATTGGATCGGGTAATTCAAGCAATACCACTGCTCAAATAGATTACGAAAATCCAATTTCTGATGATAGTAAATTTGAAATGGGCGCTAGAGGTTCTGTTCGATTAAATGAGTCTGTATCTAATCAGTTCAGGTACAATCCTGTTACCGCAAAATATGATATGATTTCAAGAATCAGTAATAGTTTTAAATCCAATGACCAGGTGTATGCTGCATATGCTACTTACACATTTAGGGTTAAAAAAATAAACTATCAATTAGGTCTTCGTGCAGAGAGCTCAATTTACACAGGAACGCTTTTAACAGCTGCAGGAAAAGATTCGGCAAGCTTTACGGTGAAATATCCTTTAAGCTTAATCCCTACTGCATTTTTAACGTACAAACTATCTGATAAACAAGATTTGCAATTTAACTATGCGCGTCGTATTAATCGACCAAATTTCTGGCAATTAATTCCGTATCCTGATTTTTCTGATCCACAAAATATTAGTGTTGGTGACCCTGGCATCAGACCTGAATTCACCAACTCCTTTGAATTTTCTTATAACAATGCTTACAAAAAAGGTGCTAACTTTTTAGCAACCGCCTTTTTCAAGTACAGCACTGATTTAATCACGCGCTATGTTTATACTGGCAAGAATGAATTGAACCCCGCCGATACCATGCCTGTTTACTACAGTTCATATATCAATGCAGACAATAGTATCATTTTTGGTTTGGAACTAAGTAACAAAGTGCCAGTAACCAAATGGTGGGATTTAACATTAAGTGGAAACTTATTTAGTTCAAAAATTAACGCAACCATCCCTGGTCAAAATATTAGCAATGACGCACAGGTTAGTTGGTTTGCGAAAATGAACAGTAGCTTTAAATTAAACAAAACGCTTTCCGTTCAATTGAGTGGTGACTACCAAGCTAAAACCATTCTATCTCCAAATGTTGGTGGTGGTGGTGGCCGTGGCGGCGGAGGTGGTGGCTGGGGTGGCATGTTTGGCGGTGGTGCTCAAACATCGGCTCAAGGTTACAACATGCCTCGATATGGCCTAGATTTAGCCATCAGAAAAGAGTGGACATGGAAAAATGGCAAGAGCGGCTCTTTAACGCTTAGCATGAATGATATTTTAAGAACACAATTATTTAAATCATATTCTGAGAGTAACTTCTTTACTCAAATGAGTGAACGCAGAAGAGATCCTCAAGTATTAAGGGTGAATTTCAATTACCGTTTTGGTAAATTCGATGCTACCTTATTTAAACGTAAAAACACCAAAGCAGATCAGAGTGGTGGCGGAATGGATATGATGCAATAAAATATTTTATACCGGTGTTAGCGGTTCTTACCCGTTAACATCGGTACAAAAGAAAATATATCAAAAGAGGTTTCTGTAATTGCACCATTAGCGTCTTTTGTAATTCGGATCATTCTTTGTTGATCACCTTCCCCCTCATTTACAGGTAAGACCATGATGCCACCTGGCTTTAATTGCTCCACTAATTTAGGCGGAATAAAAGGTGCAGCTGCCGTAATAATGATTTTATCAAAGGGCGCATAAGTAGGAAGTCCTTCAAATCCATCTCCATAGAAAAATTTAATGGTTGGATACTTTGCCTTAAAGACATAGTCTTTGTGTAAATCGTATAATTTTTTTTGACGCTCAATGGTATAAACACGAGCACCCATTTCAGCTAAAATAGTTGCCTGATACACACTACCCGTTCCAATCTCTAATACCTTGTCTGACTTATTAATTTGAAGCAACTGCGTTTGATAGGCCACTGTATGAGGATGCGAAATAGTTTGCCCCTCACCAATTGGAAAAGCCCTGTCTTCGTAGGCATGTGTTACAAATGCCGAATCTAAAAAATAATGACGCGGCACTGCATTGATAGCCGTTAATACGGATTCGTCGGTGATTCCTTTTTCTCTAAGGAGATCCACCATTTGTTTACGAAGTCCCTTATGTACGTGCTTGTCTTCTAATTTTTGCTGCATGATTCACCCTATGCCAAAGACATGTCTTTAATGATTCGTTGAATTTTTTGATCAAGGATGGCAAAAGTAGCATCATACGCTTCTTTAGATGCCAGTGTGGTATGTACACTAAAATAAAATTTTATTTTAGGTTCTGTGCCAGAAGGTCTAGCAGAAATTTTACTTCCATCGGCGGTTACAAATTGAAGTACATTACTTTTAGGTAACGCTAGTTTCCAGGTTTCGCCGCTCACTAAATTTTTACCAGTTTGCATGTCGTAATCCAACATCTCTACTACTGTTGATCCGTCGATTGACTGAGGAGGACTGGTACGATACCCTTCCATCATGGCAGCAATTTCTTTTTGGCCATTCATACCCTTTTTGGTAATACTAATAAGCTGTTCGTAATAAAAACCATACTGCATGTATAGCTCTAACATTTTATCAAACAAGCTTTTACCTTTTGCTTTTTCATACGCCGCCATCTCACAAAGCAACGCAACGGCGCTCACTGCATCCTTATCTCTAATTTCATTTCCAATCATAAGACCAAAACTTTCTTCACCACCAATTACGTAGTTTTCGTTAGCCTCTTTTTCTTTGATGAGTTCTGCGATCCATTTAAATCCAGTAAGTACATTGTAACATGCTACCCCGTTTTGCTTAGCCACCTCATTAATCATAGCGGTTGTTACAATGGTTGAAATAACCATATCGTTTGGCTTAGCAATTCCTTTGGCCTTTCTAGCTTCAATGAGGTAGGCAAAGGCTAATACTGCCGTTTGATTGCCATTCATGAGTACCCACTCGCCTTTATGGTTTTTTACACCAATACCTACCCTGTCAGCGTCTGGGTCTGTCCCTAATAAAATATCGGCATCCAGTGATTTTGCCATAGCAAGTCCCATGGCCATCGTTTCACTTTCTTCAGGATTGGGATAGCCCACCGTAGGAAAATTACCATCGGGCGTGGCCTGCGCTTCCACAATATGTACATTGGTAAATCCAAAACGGGATAACACTTCTGGCACTAGTGTAATTCCAGTACCATGTATAGGTGTATACACAATTGATAAATCATGCTCGGCTTGAATCACTTCGGGATAAACGCTCAAACTTTTAACCATATTAATGTAGGCCTCGTCCATATCACGGCCAATCAGTGTAATGTTGGCTTCACCACCCGTCCAATTCACTTCATCAACACTTGTAATCGCTTCTACTTCTGTAATTACATTTTTATCGTGCGGAGGTACGAGCTGACCACCATCATTCCAATAGGCTTTATAGCCGTTGTATTCTTTGGGATTGTGTGATGCAGTGCACACCACACCCGCCTTACAACCAAGCTGCCTAATGGCATAACTTAATTCGGGGGTAGGCCTTAATGCATCAAACAAATAAACTTGTATACCATTTGCAGCAAATACACCTGCCGTGGTTTCAGCAAAAAACCTGCTATTATTTCTTGAGTCATGGCCAATGACCACCGAAACCGGCTCATCACCATAGGTTTTTTTAAGGTAGTTGGCAAACCCCTGCGTAGCCATACCCACCGTGTATTTATTCATTCGGTTAGTACCCACACCCATAATACCACGCAAGCCGCCAGTGCCAAATTCGAGGTTTCTATAAAAAGAATCAGCTAATTCATCTGGCTGCAAATTTGCAATGGCGCTTTTAGTTGCCTCATCGTAATTACCAGAAAGCCATACCGAAACTTTGTCTTGAATAGAATGATCCATAAAATAGTATTGAATAGACTACAAAAATAGTAAAAATTAAGCCTTGGTTTCTACGCAAACACCGTCGATTTCAGTACCCGTAACCAGTACCCGAATATGATCTTGTAAAGAAGTCGAAATAGACAACCCTACATAATCAGGTTTTACTGGATAGAGACGGTACATTCTTTCAACAAGAACTAAGGTTTGAATACTTACTGGATAAAAATCTAGTAAAGGTTTAATGGCATACAAAAGCGTTTTACCACTATTAGAAACATCGTCCACTAAAACGATATGCGCACCCGTAAATTGTGCGGGTTCACTATACGTAATTGTTGAAGGCATTTCTTTGTCTAAAGAAGCTTCCAAAATAGTAATACTACAATGAACATAGGGAGCCAATAACGCTGCTATTTTATGGGCTATTACCACACCATTGTTTCTAATACCAATAAGTATTAAAGACTTTGTTGAAGGCGCTATATTTTCAGCCAATTCAAGTGCCATACGGTGCATTTTTTGCTGGGCCGCAGCGGCAGAAAGAATCACATTATGGGGTTCCATATTCACAGATTTAGTATCAAATGTAACAAGAATATTTGCACAATACGAACTGAATCACAACTAAATAAAACAACTTATCTTAGCAGTCTAATTGTGCACCATGGAAATGTTAGCCCCACTGATTTTTTTAGCCCTTTTGGCTACTGCAGGCTTCCTTTTTTACAAAAAGGCGACCCTCATAAAAAAAACCATTTTACTGGGTAAATCCGAGATTCAATATCATGAACCTGGCCGCAGATGGAAACAAGTTTTACTGCTTGCACTTGGACAAAAAAAGATGTTCAAAAACCCTTTGGTTGCATTTTTACACCTTATTATTTATGCTGGATTTATTATTATCAATCTAGAGGTATTAGAAATTATCATTGATGGTATTACGGGTAAGCACCGTGTTTTTCTACCCTATATAGGATCCTTTTACACTTACTTTATCAATGTTTTTGAAATACTGGCATTTGGTGTTACCGTTGTATGTGTTATTTTTTTAGCACGCCGTAATGTTTTATACATCAAAAGGTTGGCAAGTAAGGATTTAGCGGGCTGGCCAAAAACAGATGCGAATCTTATACTCGTTGTTGAAATTGTTTTAATGACTTTGTTTTTTTTAATGAATGCTGCCGATAAAGCGTTACAAGGTATAGATCCTACACATTATTCGGCAACAGGGTCATTTATTATTTCAAGTTTATTTGTACCTGGTTTAAGCCAATTACCTGCGGACACACTCATGCTTATTGAGCGATCGGCTTGGTGGCTGCACATTATTGGTATTTTGGCTTTTTTAAATTACCTGCCCTACTCGAAACATTTGCATATCATTCTTGCATTTCCTAGCGCCTACTACAGTGCGCTAGAGCCAGCAGGAAAAATGAAAAATATGCCATCGGTACAAAATGAGGTTTTGTATGCCATGGATCCAAGTAAAGCGCCAACAGATGCTGCTCCACCTGCTACATTTGGCGCTAAGGATATTTTTGATTTGAATTGGAAAAGTTTAATGGAAGCATATAGTTGTACCGAATGTGGTAGGTGTTCTGCAGCTTGTCCAGCAACAACCACTGGTAAATTATTGAGCCCGCGTAAAATTATGATGGCTACCAGAGATAGACTCGAAGAAGTAGCGCGAAACATAAACCAAAATACCAACTTTGTTGACGATCAAAAAACACTTTTACATAATTATATCAGTGTCGAAGAACTCAGGGCTTGCACCACTTGTAATGCATGTGTAGAAGCCTGCCCTGTAAGTTTATCACCACTTGATATTATTATGGAATTAAGGAGGTCATTAATCATGGAAGAAAGTAATGCCCCTTCTGAATGGAATAATACTTTTTCGAATATTGAAAATAATTTTGCCCCATGGAAATTTTCTCCAGAAGACCGTGAAAATTGGGCAAAAGAAAACTAATACGATACTTATGAAAGTAAATACAATGGCCGAAATGATGGCTTCAGGAACAATGCCGGAATACTTATTTTGGGTAGGTTGTGCAGGAAGTTTTGATCAAAGAGCTCAAAAAATAACAAGAGCATTTTCTCTAATTTTAGATAAAGTAGGTATTAGTTATGCGATTTTAGGTAAAGAGGAAGCATGCACTGGCGACCCAGCTAGAAGAGCAGGCAATGAGTTTTTATTTCAAATGATGGCATACCAAAATATACAGGTCATGAACGCATATGGTGTTAAAAAAATAATTACCACTTGTCCGCACTGTTTTAATACCATCAAAAACGAATACCCAGAACTCGGTGGAAATTACGAGGTCATCCATCACACCACTTTACTTCAATCGTTAATCAACGAAGGAAAAATTATATTAAAAGAAGGCGGCGTTTTTAAGGGCAAAAAAATATCTTACCACGATAGTTGTTATTTAGGGCGTGCAAATAATATTTATGAAGCCCCGCGAAAGGTTTTAGAAATATTAGACGCAGAACTTATTGAAATGAAAAGATGCCGCTCTAATGGACTATGCTGTGGCGCAGGCGGCGCTCAAATGTTTAAAGAAGAAGAACCAGGCACCACCAGAATTAATATAGAAAGGGCCGAAGAAGCTGTAGCAACAGGGGCTCAAATTATTGCATCGGCATGTCCTTTTTGTAATACCATGATGACAGACGGGATAAAAAATAAAGAGAAAGAAAATGAAATGGCCGTGCTAGATATAGCAGAGCTCATTGCAGAAAGCATGGCTTAATTAAAATATTGAATGATGAATTTTTCTATAGAAGCACATATCCCTTCCCATTTTAGTGACAACGCTCGTGTTTGGATTTTTCAAAGCAGTAGACTTTTTAGTATGTCAGAAGCTTTTGAAATTGAGACTATCTTAAAGGATCATTGCAGCGGCTGGAAAAGCCATGGCAAAGAGGTTAACGGTTATGCCAATTTATTTTTTGGACAATTTATTGTTGTGATAGCAGACGAAACGGAGGCAACTGTAGGTGGTTGTAGCACCGATAGTTTATTTAGAACCATTAAACAAATTGAGGCCCTTTGCAAAGTCAATTTATTTGATAGACAAATGCTTGCTTTTCTAGTAAATGATAAAATTCAATTATTACCACTGGCGCAAATCAAATACGCGGTATCAAACAATCATATTAGCCCAACTACTATCTATTTTAACAATACAGTAGGCACTAAAAAAGAATTGATGACTAGCTGGATGATACCTATTTGCGAGAGCTGGCTTTCTGCAAGGGTTTAATAGGTTTTGTAACCACTTTGTTTAATTGATAACTCACTGCAATTCTATAATTTCTTGTATTACTAGAACTAAAGGATTCTAAATTAAAATTGGCCCCGTAAGCAAAGGTTTGAAATTGCTGCTGTGTTGTGGGATCAATAATATTAATAGAAACAATTAAGCGCCGGTCTAAAAACTTACGTTGTACGCCAAGGTTAACCGTTAAATTACTCCTACTCCTACCTTGTGGATCTGCAAAATTATTATAGCGTGCTGTTCCTTCAAAACTAAGCAGGTTGCTTGGTGTGAAATTATAATTGAGACTGGTATAAAAAGTAGCACCATCACGGTACTTGTATAATAGCTTTTCGGCGGCTCCGTATTGATTAAACGTATACCCTGCACTCCCATTAACTCTAAACTTTTTGGTAAACGTATACCCTCCCCAGGCACTAGCTTCATATTCACGTCTATCAGCAATATTTTTCCAAGTCACTTCCGTTTTACCGCCTGATTGTAAAGTGCGGATACTATTAAATACCTGCTTTAATTGATTATACCCGAGAGATGTATTCACATAATACTTGCCTTTAAAATAACTAAAATTCCAATCATAGTTATGCGACAATGTAGGCTCTAAATAAGGATTGCCAAACCTAATATTATAGGGGTCACTGTAATCGATATTTGGATTTAACTCGCCAATACCAGGACGTCTGATGGTAGCCCTATACACAAGGGTTGTATTCATTTCTTTAGAAAATTCTTTACGCAAAGTGAAATTTGGCAACAGGTTTACATACCCATTGTCTACATCACTCGCATTGCCTTTTAGAAAAACAAATTGTAAATTGGTATACTCGGCCTGCACACCAAATGATAAGCGGTACTTGCTTTTAAAACTGTACGATAACCCAGCCCTTGCTGTTGCTACGAGCTGCTTGTTGGTAAAATCGTTGCTTAATACATCATTGGTAGCAAATACTTGGTCTTGCTTTCTAAAAAACTGCGTATTAACACGTCCATGGTACCATGAATTTAAAACAGAAACCCCCGCATTAAAATTATGTTGTTTGGTTTTTAAAGGCCGTAAAAAATCTATGCGCAATGACGCTGAATTATTGTCGGTGTTAAAGCGTTGACGCTGCGTAGAATCAACCCCAGTAGGTGTTTTATCAGGAAACAAAAACTGTTGAAAAAATAATTTGTCTGAATTGCTATTAGATAAGTTGGCATTGCCAATAAAGCGCAAATATCCTGGGCCCGTTTTTTGTTTGATATTGTAACTGCCGGACAATACTTGATTTACCCCACCTCCAACGCTATGGTTGTTTCGATTACTTAAACGGTAAATTTGCTGTTGGTTATTAATATTGGTGTACGTGTTATTGGAATTATTGTCAAAAGAATTTGGATTAAGCTGATACGTGAGTGATAAAATATGCTGCTTATCTATTTCATAATCGGCTTGTGCCCGAAAATTAGGCCTCGATGAATAATTGGTAAACCTATTTTGTGTGTTAAAGTAGTTTACAGAATCTCTATAAATATTTTCTCTTTTAGAATAGCCATTACCGGTTATGGTACTTACCCCTACACCCCCATTTAAATTCAACACAAGTTTTTGATTGCGGTAGCTACCATTAGCCGATGTTGCAGATTCTCCTCTTGTTCCAGCACTTACATTAACCCTGCCTACCCATCCAATTTTCCCTTTTTTAGTAACAATATTAATGACACCACCAGTTTCTGTTGCGTATTGAGGTGGCGGTGTTGTCATCACTTCGATTTTATCAATACTGTTTCCTGGTAAGCTCTCTAACAAATCTTGAAGTTGTTGCGCATTTAAATCGGTGGGCTTATCGTCTATGAGTATGCGAGGTTCTTTTCCTTTTAGTAAAATTTTACCATTGGGGTCATTGTTAATGAGCGGCATGTTTTTTAGAAGCTCGGCAGTGGTAGCACCCCCACTTAACGCACTTTCGCCCACATTAAAAATGATTTTATCATCCTTGTTTTCTATGAGTGGCTTTTCGGCATATACAATAACTTCGGAACTGGCAGAACCTGAAATATTTAATTTAATATCTCCCAAATTAAAGTCATAACGCTCTTCCCTTAAATAAATACTGTCTAATGTAAGCTCTGTGTAACCCACCATCGATACTTTTAGCTTGTAGTATCCAAAAGACAAGTTCAAACATTCAAAAGCACCGTTTTTATCAGATACTACTTGAAACGCCACAACCGTATCTGACATTTTTTTTAATTGTATACTAGCAAATGACAATGGCTTATTACTACCTGCGTCTAATACATTGCCAATAATAAGCCCCATCATTCGACTGGCTCCAGGTGCTGGTTTTTGGCTATAACCTTGTACACAAAAAAACAAGGCACTAATTATGCATAAAAAAGACTTCATAGTATCGATTACAAAATAAATCTTTCTTAGCAAGGTGAGAAATAATAAGGGCTAATTGGCTAATTTTACAGGTAAATTCGGTCATCATGTTAACGATCTACGGCATACCCAACTGCGACACTGTAAAAAAGAGTTTAGACTGGTTTACAAAACACAAAATTGAATATGTGTTTCATAACTACAAAAAAGAAGGGGTAACGGATACGTTACTTAAAGATTGGATGTCTCAAAAAGATTTTACACTGATTGTAAATACAAAATCGGCAACCTACAAGAAATTAAGCCCCGCAGATCAAGCAAAGTGCGCAAAAGCAACTTCAGCCGTAGCCGTGCTACAAGAAAATACGAGCCTCATTAAAAGACCCATTGTTACAAAAAAGGGTAAAATAATAGCGATTGGTTTTGACCCAGCAACTTACGCAAGCCTATTTTAAAATAGATGCTAGTTTTTGCAAGAGATCTTCCCCTCTTAAATCTTTACCAATAATTTTTCCGGTAGGATCAATGAGTAAATTAGCTGGGATGCTTTGAATACGGTAAAGCTGTGCCACTTCATTACTCCAGTATTTTAAATCACTAACATGCGTCCAAGTGAGCTTGTCTGCTGCAATAGCCTGAATCCAACTATTTTTATCCTGATCTAAAGAAACACCAAGTACTGTAAAATTTTTTGACTTGTAGGTATTAAATGCTGCAACAACATTCGGATTTTCTTGTCTGCAAGGTCTGCACCAGCTAGCCCAAAAATCAATGAGTACATACTTCCCCTTAAATGAAGACAACTTTATTGGCTTTCCATTTTGATCATTTTGCGTGAATTCTGTTGCCATAGAACCTATTTGTCCAATTTTAGCATCACCCACAGACTTTACAATCATTTCAGAAAAATAGCCTTTTTTAGCAGCAGGCTGTAGTGTATTAAATGTAGATTCTAATTCTTGTGGTCCTGAAAATAAAGGCCCTACAGCAAAAAGCGCAAATGAACTTACAACAGAAGCAGGGTTGGCATTTGCAAATCCTACCGTTTCATTTAAAAGCACTTGCTTATAACTATTAAATAAATTAATAAGTGAATCACGCTTTGGCGTTTGTGCCGTTTCTGCCTGAATAAGTGGCACAATGGCGTTGAGCTTGTCTTTTAAAGGTGCAAACTGAATTCTAAATTTCTCGTAGGTCTGGTGTAATATCGACCCAGTTAATTTTATTTGATCTGGAGCAGCTAAATCACCCTCTATAACCACAGCTTCATTACCTATAAACATTTCAATGTTAATTTGAGG
The DNA here is from genome assembly GCA_041179065.1 of Bacteroidota bacterium. Classification (GTDB taxonomy): domain Bacteria; phylum Bacteroidota; class Bacteroidia; order Chitinophagales; family Chitinophagaceae; genus Sediminibacterium. Next base: position 14,173 of record JBEGUD010000187.1, read on the forward strand.
TGCCGCAGAAAACGATAGTTGCAATAGCATCCCCTCATTCACAGTTCCTTTTAAAACAAATGCCCCATCAGCAATATTTCCCGAAGCAAGCGCCTGTCCATTAAAAACATTTTTTAACGTTGCGGTACTGCCATTTGTTAATCCCTTAATTTTTCCATTTACAGTAAAATCAGCAGCAATGGCAGACTGAAAAGCTATTAAAAGAGAAAGCGTGTATATAATTAATTTACGCATAATAAATATTTGAGTCTATTTTTTGTGTCTATTTTTTAATATTTCAATTACATCCTGCAAACTGTATCCTTTTGCCTGCAATAAAATTAAATAATGAAAAAGCAAATCTGAGGCTTCATTTAAAAACAATAAATCATTGTCATCTTTGGATTCAATCACAAGTTCTACTGCTTCTTCTCCCACTTTTTGCGCTATTTTATTGATTCCTTTTGAAAACAAAGAAGCCACATAAGAAGTTTCAGGGCTATCGTTTTTACGACTAGCAATAACTGATTCTAAATACGTTAAAAAGTGAGCCGCATTATTTTCTTCGTTAAAGCAGGTATCACTACCCGTATGGCAAGTTGGGCCAACAGGAACTGCTTTAATTAAAAGCGTGTCGGCGTCACAATCGAGTAACATCTCTTTGTAATTCAAAAAGTGACCACTCTCCTCTCCCTTTGTCCAAAGCCTATTTTTAGACCTACTAAAAAAAGTAACTTTTTTGGTTGAAAGGGTTTTTTCAATAGCAGCTGCATTCATAAACCCAAGCATTAAAACCTTGCTGGTTTCAATGTCTTGTACAATAGCAGGTACAAGCCCATCTGTATATTTTGAATAATCAATGTTATCTAACATAATTGGTAGTAAAAGTAAAAATTAAAGCCTAATTGGCAAGCCTTTGTCTAATAAATATGATTTTAAAGCATGTACTTCTATTTCCTTGAAATGAAAGATACTAGCCGCAAGCGCTGCATCTGCGGCACCCTTTGTAAAAACATCCTCAAAATGTTCCATCGTTCCACCACCCCCCGATGCAATAACCGGAATTGAAACGGCTTTAGAAATAGCACTAGTAATATCTAAAGCAAAGCCAGCCTTGGTGCCGTCATGATTCATTGAGGTTAAAAGAATTTCGCCAGCCCCTAACTTTGCGGCTTCTTGCGCCCAGGCCAAGCAGGTTGTTTTGGTAGCCACCGTACCTCCATTTAAATATACATACCATTCACCATCCGCTTCTTGTTTGGTATCAATGGCCACCACAATACACTGGCTGCCAAACTCCTTGGCCAGCGCTGCCACTAGTTCCGGATTTTTGAATGCTGCAGAGTTCACAGCTATTTTATCGGCACCATTTTGTAATAACACACGAACGTCTTCGATGCTTGAAACGCCACCTCCAACGGTAAATGGAATATTGATAACGGCTGCAATTTTTTTTGCCAAATCTGAGAGTGTTTTACGTTTTTCGTTGGTGGCTGTAATATCTAAAAAAACAAGTTCGTCTATGCCAGCAGCTGCATAAAAAGCGCCCAGCTCGACAGGATCACCTGCGTCACGAATGTTTTCGAAATTGACCCCTTTAACGGTTCTTCCATTTTTAATATCCAAACAAGCGATAATTCTTTTTGCTAACATACTTATAAGTTATGCGTTAAACTGCTCTAATGCTTTTAGTGAAATACGGTTTTCATAAATAGCTTTACCTACAATGGCTCCAGCACATCCAATATGAGCAAGTGTTTCAAGATCTTGAAGCGAACTAACGCCACCACTTGCCACTAATTTCAATTGGGGAAACATCGATAAAAGTGATTCATATAAAACGGTAGAAGGTCCTTCTAACCTACCATCTTTTGTAACGTCGGTACAAAAAATATTGGTGATGCCCTTAACTAAATACCCTTCTATAAATTCATTGATAGAAATATCAGATGTTTTCATCCAACCATTTACTGCGATGAGATTATCTTTTACGTCGGCGCCTAAAAAAAACGCTTGGGCACCATAGGTACTTACCCAGTTTAAAAAAAGTTCAGGATTGGCAACCGCAATACTACCAATGGTTGCCAGAGATGCACCACGCTCAAATACAAGTGCAACATCCTCATCTGTTTTTATACCGCCCCCAAAATCAATAACCAATTTTGTGTTCAGTGCAATTGACTCCAATACTTTCCAGTTTTTTACAGTACCTGCTTTAGCGCCATCTAAATCCACCAAATGAAGCCTTTTAATTCCAGCATCTTCAAAGGCCTTTGCCACTTCTAATGGATTTTCGTTGTAAATGGTTTTTTGCGCATAATCACCCTGCGTTAAACGAACACATTTTCCATCAATAATATCTATAGCAGGTATGATTTGCATCTTATTTAATATCTAAAAAGTTTTGTAATATTTTTTCTCCTACAGCAGCACTTTTTTCGGGATGAAATTGAACCCCATAAAAATTGTTTTTTTGAAGTGCTGCACTGTATGGTAATATATAATGGGTAGTGGCGGTGGTATCTGGCCCAAGCGCTGCGTAATAACCGTGTACAAAATAACAGTAGGCATTAGGCGCCAAACCATTAAATAATGGTGATCCATACTCACTTATTGTATTCCATCCCACCTGCGGTATTTTATCGGTTCCATTGGGCAAAAAAGACACAACAGATTCATCAAACACAGATAAACAGGGGGTATTATTTTCTTCGGAATAAGAACACAACAATTGCATACCTAAACAAATACCTAGCACGGGCTGCTCCAATGATTTAATAACAGCATCTAAATTTCTTTCCTTTAAGTAAGTCATAGCAGTACTCGCCTCCCCAACACCCGGAAAAATAACACGATCTGCTTTTTGCAATAGCTCCACATTGTCAGTTACAACTGCGCTAACACCAAGCCTTTCAAGTGCGTAGGTTACAGACAGTATGTTTCCTGCATTGTATTTTACGATGGCAACATTCATATTATTTTTGACCAATTATAGATGATAAAAATTGAGCGGTAGTGGATGTAACGTCTACACTATTTTCAAGTGCTTTAATATACGCCGAGCCAATAATAGCGCCGGCCGTATGCCTCGTAGCCAATTCAAATGAAGCAGCATCCTTTACACCAAACCCAACTAAAATAGGATTGTTTAAATGCATCTGCTTTAGTTTTTGCAGGTAGGCGTCTACTGCATCAAAATTAAGTGCCGATCCTGTTGTAGCTGATGCACTTACTGCATATATAAAACCAGAACTTAAGGAATCCAGATATACAATACGCTCTGTAGGTGTTTCGGGCGTTACTAAAAATATAAAATCTAAACCGTGCTTTTTTACAATAGCACCATAGCTAGTTTCAAACTCGTAGGCAGGCATGTCTGGTAAAATAAGACCATCCACCCCCACTGCTGCAGCTGCTTCACAAAATTTTTCGAAACCATATTGCAACACCGGATTCATATAACCCATGAGTACCACAGGTATATTACTAGTAGCTCTTAATGATTTCAATTGATCAAACAAAACCTCAATAGACATGCCATTTTCAAGCGCTCTAGCTCCACTCTCCTGAATCACGGGTCCATCAGCTAATGGATCTGAATAAGGCATACCCAATTCCACTAGATCGGCACCATTTTTTTCGAGGGCAGCTATAATGGGAAGCGTACTATCTAGTGCCGGATAACCAGCCGTGCAGTATACGTTTAATACTTTTGACGACTTGGTATTAAATAATTTTTTTAGTCTTGTCATGAATCTAATTTTTGCATGTACGTAGATAAATCTTTATCGCCTCTGCCGCTCAAACAAATAACAACGGTATCGGTTGGCTTCCATTTTATTTGATCAAGTGCCGCAAAAGCATGTGCTGTTTCTAATGCTGGAATAATACCTTCCGTTTTACTTACATGAAATGCAGCTTCCATAGCTTCATCATCTGTGGCACTTAAAAATAACCCTCTTCCAGAAGTATATAAATTGGCATGCATGGGGCCAATACCAGGATAGTCTAAACCTGCCGAAATACTGTGCGGCTCTACAACTTGACCATCTTGTGTTTGCATTAATAAACTTTTACTACCATGGAGTATTCCGGGCGTACCAAGTTGTGTAGTAGCGGCACTCATGTTGGTTTGTACCCCATGACCAGCAGCTTCTACTGCTACAATTTGTACCGAAGGCTCCTCTAAAAAATGATAAAAAGCACCAGCAGCATTGCTACCACCACCCACACAAGCAATAACATGCGTTGGCAGTTCGGTGCCGGTTTGCGCAAGTAGTTGCTTTCTGATTTCTGCACTGATCACACTTTGAAACCTTGCTACCATATCCGGATACGGATGTGGCCCTACCACACTACCAATAATATAATGGGTATTGGTCGGATTATTGATCCAATCCCTGATGGCTTCGTTGGTCGCATCTTTTAATGTTTTACTACCACTAGTTGCTGGCACTACGGTAGCACCTAACATACGCATACGTGCTACATTGGGCGCCTGCCTTTCAATATCTTTCTCACCCATGTAAACAATACACTCCATGCCTTTTAATGCACAAACCGTTGCTGTTGCCACACCGTGTTGTCCAGCACCTGTTTCGGCGATAATGCGTGTTTTACCAAGCTTTTGAGCAAGAATAATTTGACCAATGGTATTGTTAATTTTATGCGCACCGGTATGACATAAATCTTCTCTTTTTAAATAAATCGTTGTTCCATACTGTTCGCTCAAACGTTTGGCTAAAAATAATGGCGTTGGCCGGCCCACATAATTTTTCAAAAGATCGTTCACCTCTTCTTTAAAATTGGGATCGTCCATGATTTGTAAATACTGGCTTTTAAGTTGTGCCACATTCGCAAATAACATTTCTGGAATAAAGGCACCGCCAAAATCCCCGTAATAACCATGCTCGTTTGGATTTGTAAATGTTTGTTGCATATTTATAGCGCTTTAATGCTTGGAATAAAAGATTGTAATAGTTGTATGTTTTTTTGTCCTGGTGCCGTTTCAAACTTACTGTTAACATCTACTGCGATGCAATGACCTGCCGCATCAGACTGTACAAATGAAGTAATTTTAGAAACATCATCTGGGCCAATGCCCCCACTTAAAAAATAAGGTTTTTGACCAGTAGCGTTAGCAAGTTTATTCCAATCAAATGAAATACCAGACCCGCCATAAACACTTGAAGCGGTATCAAATAATAAATAATCAATGTCTTCTAGATATTCGGAAATTTTATACGCAACGTCATCTGTTTCAGAAATTCTAAACGCTTTAATGACGGGGTAATGATTGGCCATTTCTTTACAATAGTTAGGTGTTTCATCTCCATGAAGCTGCACCATATCAAGCCCCGCAGCGGTTGCTGTAGCAATAACATCGTTTATGGGTTCATTCACAAATACACCTACTTTTAATACCCCTGGCAACTGAACGCTTTTAATTTGATCAAGGGTTAATGCATGCAGTGTATAACGCTTTGAAGCGGGATAAAAAATAAAGCCCAAATAATTTACCCCAGCTTTACTTAAAGCAAGGGCCTCATCTATACTAGTAATGCCACATACTTTAATTTTCATTTTCCTGTTTTTTTAAATCAGCTACAAAAGCTTCAAATGCTACAGCAGGATTGGATGTTTTCATGAAATTTTCTCCAATTAAAAAACCATCAAACCCTTCTTTTTTTAGTTCAAGAATGGTAGACACATTACTGATGCCACTCTCTGCAATTTTTGGCAAATGAACCGGCAACATTTTAGCAAGTGCAATAGAATGTGCAAGGTCCACTTCAAAAGTTTTAAGGTTACGGTTATTGATCCCAACCATATCAATACCATCACATACATGTTCCAACTCCGCAGAGGTATGAATTTCAAGTAACACTTCTAGCCCAATATCTTTTGCAACGGTAGCGAGCTCTTTAACAGCTAATGGCGTAAGGCAGGCAGCAATTAATAAAATCACATCAGCACCATAGGCTTTGGCTTCTATAATTTGATACGGATCTACCATAAAGTCTTTGCGTAAAATGGGCGTTTCATGCAACCTTGCTGCAGTAAGGTCTTGCAAGGTTCCACCAAAAAAATCAGTATCCGTTAAAACGGATAGTCCAGAAGCACCATGCGCCGAGTAAGCAGCTGTTACATCTTTAACAGTGGCTGTATCATTTATAATCCCTTTACTTGGCGACTTCCTTTTAAATTCCGCGATGATCCCCGTTTTTCCGGGCATTGTTAAATAAGAAGACATAGGCAAAACAGGCGCTTTAAAAAAGGGCATTTGTTGTAATGCCGCTTCTGATACAAGGATTTTTTGATCCGCAACCTCTTCTCTTTTACGGGCAATAATTTGATCTAATATATTCATACTATTGAACTGCAATTAATTGTTGTAAAACTTGATACGCTTTTTGACTATCCAAACTTTCTACCGCGGCAGCATATGCATCATTGTAGCTACTGTATTTTTGAGTCGCAAATAAGGCAGCTGCAGCGTTGGCAAGTACAACGGCGTTTTGCGCCATCGTTCCTTCTCCTTTTATGATTTTTAAAAATATTTGGGCCGAAGCTTCTACGGTATCTCCGCCCGCTAAATCTTCTGGAAAAACAATTCTTTTACCAAGCTCATTCGCAGAAACAATACGCTCCCCTTTTGCAGTAAATATTTTTGTATCACTTGTTAAAGAAATTTCATCATAGCCATCTAGTCCATGTATGATGGTATAATTAATACCTTCTTCTTGTAACAAATAGTGGTAAATTCTAGCCATTTCTAAACTGTATACACCAATAAGCTGATGCGCAGGCTTTGCAGGATTTACGAGTGGCCCTAGCATATTAAAAAACGTACGAACACCCAGGTTTTTTCTGATAGGCCCTACCAGTTTAAGTGCCGGATGAAAAAGCGGCGCATGCAAAAAGCAAATATTAGCGGCGTCTAATTCTTTTTGCAACGCGTTTTTATCATTTTTAAATACATACCCTAGCTGCTCCATAACATTGGATGATCCACTGATGGTACTTGCGCCATAGTTGCCATGCTTGGCAACTTTTTGACCAGCACCCGCAACAATAAAACAAGAAAGCGTAGAAATATTAAAGGTGTTTTTACCGTCTCCCCCTGTGCCTACAATATCTAACAATTCATGATCTCCTAAATGAATAGGAACGGCAAGTTCAAGCAGTGCATCTCTAAACCCTTGCAACTCTGCAATGGTGATACTGCGCATTAAAAACACCGTCATTAGTGACGCCAATTCACTATCGTTGTAGGCCCCAGAAGACATAGAAAGTAGCAACTCTTTAGCTGCTGACCTAGAGAGTGTTTTGTGTTCAAATAAATATTGTAAAATCTTTTTCATTTTAATAACCAGTTTTTAATAACCGCTTCGCCATATGGCGTTAATACACTTTCGGGATGGAATTGAACACCGCAAACATCGTATGAGGTATGCTCGATTGCCATAATTAGTCCGTTTTCATCGGTGGCCGTTACCTTAAGCATATCAGGTAAGTTCTTATTTGAAACAACCCAACTATGGTAACGTCCTACTTCGATGGTAGATGCTAAACCGTTAAACAAATAATTCGAATTATCAATTGTAATGGGCGTTGCAACACCATGGTAAACCGTAGATAAATTTTCCAGGGTTGCGCCAAATGCTTCCCCAATGGCTTGATGACCAAGGCAAACACCAAGTATAGACTTAGACGC
>JBEGUD010000188.1:0-11822 GCA_041179065.1 Bacteroidota bacterium
GATGCGCCAAGATAAGGCCAACCTATCGGTTAACAACCGTTCTTTTAGGTATGGTGATGGTTGTTTTGAAACCATTCGGGTGGTGAACGGACAAATTAAATTGGCGTCACTTCATTTTGAAAGACTTTTTACCAGCATCGACGCACTAAAATTTAACAAGCCTTCATATATGAACGCGGAGTGGCTTGAAAAAAATATTTTGGAGGTCGTGCATAAAAATGGGCACCAAAAATTAGCACGCGTTCGGGTTATGGTATTTAGGGGCGATGGTGGCCTCTATGATCCAGAAAATCATTTTCCGCATCACCTCATTCAAAGTTTTAAACTTGGAGAAGCTACACAGGAACTCAACCAAAATGGACTCACGCTTGGCATTTATAAGGAGGCAAAAAAATCGAGCGACTTTTTTTCGATGATTAAATCCAATAATTACCTGCCCTATGTAATGGCTGCACTTTGGGCCAAAGAAAACAACCTTAACGACGCTGTATTACTTAATCACGATAACAATGTAGCAGATACAACCATTGCTAATCTATTTATTATTAAAGACGGTATCATAAAAACGCCCCCTATTACAGAAGGTCCTGTTGCGGGTGTGATGCGCCGTTACCTCATTAAAACGCTTCGTGAACATAATTATGAAGTAGAGGAAACAACAGTTACTGTTGCAGATGTTTTAGAAGCTTCGGAAGTATTTTTAACCAGCGCCATCCATGGTATTAAGTGGGTCAAGCAAATAGAAAATAGCCATTACAACAATTCGCTGATACCGGTGTTATACAAAGAGTTTATACAAACTTTATGAAGCCAGTAGTATCTATCATGTGGTTTAGAAGAGACCTCCGCTTGCATGACAACGCAGCCCTCTTTAATGCCTTACAATTTGCCAGCCAATCTGGCGGCGCTCCCGTATTACCCATCTTTATTTTTGATAAAGAAATTTTAGATAAGCTCGACGACAAATCAGATAAGCGTGTTGTTTTTATACAAGCGGCATTACAAAAAATGCACGCACAATTAGAGGCTCTAGGAAGTGGACTCACTGTTTTATATAGTACACCACAAGAGGCGTTTAAAACTTTATTGGCGCAGTATACGGTATCACATGTTTTTACCAATCATGATTATGAACCTTATGCATTAGAGCGAGACATAGCTATTGAGCAGTTATTAGTTGCTCAAAAAATAGGCTTCTTTACATTTAAAGATCAAGTGGTTTTTGAAAAATTTGAAGTGGTAAAAGATGATGGTAAACCTTACACGGTGTTTACGCCTTATTCGCGCAAATGGAAAGCCTATTTAGCCAATAACCCCGTAAAGGTTTTTGACACAAAAAAATATTCAAAAAATTATTTCCAGTATACTGCTGCGGCCCTGCCAACACTGGCTTCTATGGGTTTTACAGGATCAGCAGCCACTAGTTTTCCGGCGGGCATACTCGATGTAAATATTGTAAAAAAATACACCGATAACCGTAATTTTCCTGCCATCGAAAACAGCACCTCAAAAATGGGTGTGCACCTCAGGTTTGGAACCGTTAGTGTGCGTGAAATTTTATTACAAGCGCTTCCATTAAACGAAACCTATGTTAACGAAATTATTTGGCGTGATTTTTACCAGGCTATCCTATTTCATTTTCCTAAAGTAGGTAAGGGAGAATCGTTTAAAAAAGAATACGATTTTATCAAGTGGCGTAACAACGAATCGGAGTTTGAGCACTGGTGCAACGGCACAACTGGTTATCCAATCGTAGATGCAGGTATGCGCGAATTAAATGCAACGGGTTTTATGCATAACCGCGTGCGCATGATTACGGCTTCGTTTTTGTGCAAACACTTATTAATAGATTGGCGCTGGGGTGAAGCATATTTTGCGCAAAAATTACTCGACTTTGACCTAGCATCCAACAATGGTGGATGGCAGTGGGCAAGTAGCAGTGGCTGCGATGCAGCGCCTTATTTTAGGGTGTTTAATCCAACGCTGCAAACTCAAAAATTTGATAAGGACCTTGTGTACATAAAAAAATGGATACCAGAACTTAATGAGTTAAGGTATCCAAATCCTATAGTTGTTCATGAAGTGGCGCGTAAGCGGGTGTTAGAAACCTATGCAGAAGCGCTCAAATCAAAATAATCGCTTAGATAAAGCTAATAAGTTCTACATCAAAAATAAGTGTACTATTGGCTCCAATTTGCGCACTCACCTGACGGTCTCCATATCCTAAATGTGGTGGAATAAAGAAGCGCCATTTGCTGCCAGTAGGCATTAACTGTAAACCTTCGGTCCAACCTTTAATCACCATATTTAATGGAAAAGAAGCGGGCTGTCCTCTTTGCACCGAACTATCAAAAATAGTACCATCAATAAGGGTACCATGGTAATGACAGGTTACTTCATTGTGTGCAAGTGGTTTTTCGCCAGTGCCTGCTGTTAATACTTCGTACTGTAAACCAGAATCTAAAGTGGTTACTTCTGGTCTAGTTTTATTTTGGTCTAAGAAATCTTGACCTGCTTTTAAATTTGCTGCTGCTTTTTCTGCTTTCATTTGTGCTAATTGATCGGCTACTCCCATGGTTATTTAATTTTATTAATCGTTTGCGTATGAAGAAACCGGTTCGCAGGTGCAAACTAAATTTCTATCTCCGTGTGTGTTGTTAATTCTTGCTACCGTTGGCCAAAACTTATTGAGTTTAACATAAGGTAATGGAAACGCTGCAGTTTCTCTAGAATAGCTGTAGTTCCATGTTTCTGCACATACCACACCTTGTGTGTGCGGTGCATTTTTTAATGGGTTGTTAAGCTTGTCTATTGCACCAGATTCAACCGCTTTAATTTCGTGATAAATACCAATCATGGCATCACAAAAACGGTCTAGCTCTGCTTTGTCTTCACTCTCTGTTGGTTCAATCATGATGGTACCCGCTACCGGAAAACTCATGGTAGGTGCATGGAAACCATAATCAATTAAACGCTTCGCAACATCTTCTGCTTCTACACCAGCTGTTTGTTTAAACGGTCTTAAGTCTACAATAAATTCGTGCGCACAAGTGCCGTTTTTACCCGTATATAAAATTGGATAATATTTTTCTAAACGCGCTTTCATGTAGTTCGCATTTAATATCGCATACGCTGTTGCGTCTTTGATACCCTGTGCGCCTAACATTTTAATATATGCGTAGCTAATTAATAAAATACTTGCAGAACCATACTGCGCAGCACTTACAGCGTGCTCAGGATTGCTCGTTTGATGATGACCTGGTAAGAAAGGAGCTAATTTATCATTTACACAAATAGGGCCCATGCCAGGTCCACCACCACCGTGTGGGATGGCAAAAGTTTTATGTAAGTTTAAGTGACATACATCGGCGCCAATCATACCTGGGCTGGTTAAACCAACCTGTGCATTCATGTTAGCACCATCCATGTATACCATGCCTCCATTTGTATGGATAAGATCACAAATATCTTTGATGGTTTCTTCAAACACACCATGTGTAGAAGGGTAGGTAACCATCAGTCCACCAAGTGTGTCTTTGTATTGTGCTGCTTTTTCTTGTAAATCGTTCATGTCAATATTACCCGCCTCATCACATTTAACCACTACTACTTTAAAGCCAGCCATTACAGCACTTGCAGGGTTGGTACCATGCGCACTAATAGGAATGAGTACAATATTGCGGTGCTCATTTTTATGTGCTTTGTGGTAAGCACGAATGGTTAAGAGACCAGCGTATTCGCCTTGCGCACCACTATTGGGTTGTAAGCTACAAGCGGTAAAGCCAGTTGCTTGACATAAATAATGAGATAACTCTTTTAATATTTCTTGATAGCCTTCTGTTTGATTGATGGGCACAAATGGATGAAGTCCACCAAACGCCGGCCAACTTACTGGCATCATTTCTGTGGCCGCATTTAATTTCATGGTACAGCTACCAAGTGAAATCATCGATGTATTTAAAGACAGGTCTTTATTTTCTAGTAATTTAATATAACGCATCATCTGACTTTCTGAGTGGTGCGTATTAAATACTGGGTGCGTTAAATAATCGGTGGTTCTTTGTAACCCTTGTGGGATATGTGTTGTAACGCTTTCGATAGCAGCAGCCGTTAATGTAGTAGCTGCTTTACCAGTGGTACTTGCAAACACGGCAAGTACCGCATTGGCGTCTGCAATGCTGGTAGTTTCATCAATGCTAACAATTACTTTTTCGTCGGCAGCATAAAAGAAATTAATACCCGCTTTTTCTGCGTTCACTTTTAAAGCAGCAGCATCTACACCACTCACTGTGATAGTGTCAAAGAAAAATTTATTTTGCTGAGATAGTCCCATGGCGTTTAAACCATTTGCAACCGCAACTGCAATTTTGTGTACACGTGATGCAATATTTTTTAAACCCTTTGGTCCATGATACACGGCATACATAGCAGCCATGTTGGCAAGTAATGCTTGTGCGGTACAAATATTGGAAGTTGCTTTTTCTCTTTTAATATGCTGCTCTCTGGTTTGAAGTGCCATACGAAGTGCACGGTTACCTTGCGCGTCAATACTTACGCCAATTAAACGGCCTGGCATACCTCTTTTAAAATCGTCTTTGGTAGCAAAAAAGGCAGCATGTGGTCCACCAAATCCCATCGGAACACCAAAACGTTGTGCGCTACCAAGTGCAATGTCTGCACCAAGCTCGCCAGGAGGGGTAAGTAGGGTAAGCGCTAATAAATCGGTGGCTACAATAACGAGGCCATCCACAGCGTGCACCTTATCAATAAAGGCACGTTGATCTTCTACGCCACCATTACTGTTTGGATATTGAAGCATCGCACCAAAATAAGTTTCATCGATTGCAGCGGTTAAAAAATCACCCACTACAATTTCAATACCAATAGGCTCGGCGCGTGTTACGAGTACATCTTTGGTTTGCTTGAATATATTTTTATCTACAAATAATTTTGGTTTGGTGGCAACATCCGATTTATTGATGTGGTGAAAAGCAAGTGCCATTGCCTCTGCAGCAGCTGTTGCTTCATCGAGTAATGATGCGTTGGCAATTGGTAAACCCGTAAGGTCTGTTACCATGGTTTGAAAGTTGAGTAAACTTTCTAAACGGCCTTGTGCAATTTCTGCTTGGTAAGGTGTGTACTGGGTGTACCATCCTGGATTTTCAAAAATATTTCTTAGGATTACACTTGGTGTAATAGTGCCATAATAACCCTGACCAATATAGTTTTTATACACTTTATTTTTGGCAGCTACTTTTTGCAAACTAGTTAGGTATTCAAACTCCGAAATAGGAGCTGGGATATCCAACAAATGATTGATTTTGATAGCAGCAGGAATTGTTTTGTCAATTAACTGGTCTAAACTGCCTGCACCTATTACATCTAACATGGTTTTGGTGTCTGCTGCATTAGGGCCAATATGACGACCCGAAAACTCCTGTGCTTGTTGTTCAAATAAGTTTGCCATAAACTAAATTATTATCGTGTAGTAAAAATCATCCTTAATGGGCGCAAAGGTACGGGCACAAGGCCTCAAATTCGAGCTTTTGTGGAAGCCGTTGATAAACTGTGGATGAAATTCTGCACAAATCGTCCTAATCTTGTAGTATGAATGAGATTTCACTTGAAAACTGGGAAAAAACAGCCGCTGACCACGAGAAAAAGTACAAGCAATTCCTCCAAAAGCCGGATAAAAAGAGTCTTTTAAAGGTCCTCCCAGACCTTCATGATGAAGCATTTGAAAAAATAGACTGTTTAGACTGTGCGGCCTGCTGTAAAAACTATTCGCCGCGTTTTAAAGGACCAGACATTAAACGCATTAGCAAGCATGTGGGTATGCGTGAAACGGAGTTTATTGATAAGTACTTGGTAATGGATAATGATGGGGATTATGTAGCCAATACAAAACCATGTCCATTTTTAGGTTCCGATAATTTTTGTAGTATTTACGACAAACGTCCTTCCGATTGTGAACGTTTCCCCTACACCGATGAAGACGTGTTTTTTAAACGTCCTGCCATCACCTTAAAAAACGTTACTTTTTGTCCAGCCGTGTTTCATGTATTTGAAAGACTGATCGAAAAAAAGTAAGCTTACTTGGTAACGTGTAAAATAAATTTTTCGTGAAAATAAGGCTCAGCAAATAAGCGGTACACCGGAACCATTTTAGGCCTTAATAAACTTTCAAAAATTTCTTGTGCCAAATCGCCACCTTTCAAACAAATAAGTCCGTTTGGTATTTCTTGTTTGTGTCCCTTTTTTAATAAGGGTCCTGCCCACTGCCATAAATCTTTTAAGGGAGCAACGGCTCTTGAAACAGCAAAGTCAAATTTCCTGTTTTTTATTTCTTCGGCACGGCAGTGTTGCGTGGTTACATTGGTGAGTCCAACGCCTTCTGCAACAGCTTCCACTACTTTTAATTTTTTAGCAATACTATCTACCAAATGAAACTTTACTTCTGGAAAAAATATAGCGAGCGGAATGCCCGGAAACCCGCCACCACAGCCAATATCAATCACTTCGGTGCCCGGTTCAAAATTAGCCATTGCTGCAATACTAAGTGAGTGGAGTACGTGGTGTAAATAAATGCTTTCAATGTCTTTACGAGACACCACATTGATTTTACTATTCCAGTCTTTGTAAAGTTCCTCTAAGCCCGCAAACTGTGCTGTTTGTTTTGGCGTAAAGTCGCTAAAGTACTTTTCAATTAATCCCAATTTTTCCGGGGTGCTTTCCATATGGCGGGTAGGGTAAATAAGTAATAAAAAAACATAAAAATATCAAACACAATAAATAGCGGCCAGAGGTCTAGCTCATTTAATTTTTTCATGCCTTTATAAAATACATAGGCTTGAATTAAAAAACGAACACCAAACACCGCAAGGCTTATCCACCAGCTATAAAAAATGATGGAAACAATAAGTAGTGGGTATAATAAAAATTGTGAACTGCTATAAAGTCCAAGTAATAATTTATGGTTTGGTTTGTAATACCTGCTGGTGGTATAGTGTCTATACTTTTGTGCCATCCACTCGTTCCAGGTAGATTTTGGCTCACTTAAGGTATGTGTTTCCGGATCAATGCAAACAGCTGTATTGCGCGCTGTGGCTACCTGATTGATAAATAAATCATCATCGCCACTCGGTACCTGATTGATCGAAGAGAATCCTTTGTTGCGTAAAAAAACTTGTTTTTTATAACTCAGGTTTCTGCCAACACCCATATAAGGGTTACCGCTTAGGGCATAGGTTAAATATTGTAATGCGGTATGGAATGTTTCAAAACGAATCAGTTTATTTAAAAAGCCTGGCTTTTTACGGTAAGCGCCATAGCCTAGTACAATTTCAATATCATTTGTGTATGCTGCTTGCATTTTTTTAATCCAATGCTCTGAAGCTGGCACGCAGTCTGCATCTGTAAGTAGTACAATTTCATACTTGGCACTTTTAATACCCATCGAAAGCGGGAATTTTTTACCAGCAATCATTTTTGCTTCCTGCGTTAATAAAACGTGGTTGATGTTTTTAAATGCTTTTTTAAATTCATCAATTAAGTATTTGGTATCGTCTGTAGAGTTATCGTTTACGAGTACTACTTCAAATGTGCTTTTATAATCTTGAACCAAAACGGCCGGAAGTGTTTGTACGAGATTGTGCGCTTCGTCTCTTGCACAAATAACCACCGACACCGCATGTTCCATGTGCTCAGTGGGCGTAACCTGCTTATAAAATGCCAAACGAATAAAAAAGTAGAGGTAATAAAAGAGCTGAATGGCTACTACCGAACAAAAAGTATAGAAAATAAGGGTCCAAATGATGGGAGCTACGTTCATGAGCGCAAAAATAGTGGTTTTGTGCTACTTTTGTGGCCATGGCTGCACTTACCTTTCAACTTCAAAATACCGCTACTGGCACAGGCGCAAGAGCGGGTGTGATGCAAACCGATCATGGTGAAATTCTAACCCCCATTTTTATGCCAGTGGGCACGGTTGGGACGGTTAAAGCGGTTACGCAGCAGCAGCTTTCATTGGAAGTGCAAGCTCAAATTATTTTAGGGAATACCTATCATTTGTATTTACGACCAGGTACCGAAGTGTTAGAAGCTGCGGGTGGACTTCATACATTTAATGGATGGCACAAGCCCATCTTAACGGATAGTGGCGGATACCAAGTTTTTTCTTTGGCAGCCAACCGAAAAATAACAGAAGAAGGGGTACTGTTTCAATCGCATATAGATGGTAGCAGGCACCTTTTTACACCCGAGTCGGTGATGGATATTCAGCGCAGTATTGGTGCCGATATTATTATGGCCTTTGACGAATGTCCGCCATATCCAAGTGAGTATTCTTATGCTAAAAAAAGTATGGAACTCACGCACCGTTGGTTAGAGCGTTGTATCAAAAGACTCGCTGAAACCCCCGATAAATATGGGTATACGCAAAATTTATTTCCAATTATTCAGGGTAGTACCTTTAAAGATTTACGTATTGCCTCTTCTGAATTTATAGCGTCTACGAACTGTGCAGGTAACGCCATTGGTGGCTTAAGTGTTGGGGAGCCTGAAGAAATGATGTACGAGTATACATCTCTTTGTACGGAAAATTTACCAGCCAATAAACCCCGTTATTTAATGGGTGTTGGAACACCATGGAACCTATTAGAATGCATTGATAGAGGGGTTGATATGTTTGATTGCGTGATGCCTACCCGCAATGGCCGAAACGGCATGTTGTTTACATCTGAAGGTGTGATTAATATCAAAAATAAAAAGTGGGCATCCGATTTTTCTCCAATAGATACAGGCATTCCATGCCATTCTAGTAATTATTATTCTAAAGCCTACTTACGTCATTTGTTTGTAGCTGATGAAATATTAGGGCTTCAAATTGCAAGTATTCATAACTTGGCTTTTTACTTGTGGTTGGTGGGAGAGGCTAGAAAGCAAATATTAGCCAATAATTTTGCTACTTGGAAAGCGCAAATGCTGCCCATTTTAAAACAGCGTTTATAATTATTTTGTAGGTACATGAAAATACTTGACTGGTACATACTTAAAAAATTCTTGTTCACTTTTTTCTTTGCAATTTTTTTATTTGCAGTGATTGCCATTGTTATTGATGTAAGTGAAAAAACAGATGATTTTGTGCGTTCTGGTTTGGGTGCAAAAGCCATTATTACGAGTTATTATTTTGGTTTTATTCCGCATATTATTGCGCTTTTATTACCGCTGTTTGTTTTTTTAGCGGTTATATTTTTTACGTCAAAAATGGCTGGGAACTCCGAAATCATTGCTATTTTGGCCAGTGGTACATCTTATAATAGGTGGCTTCGTCCATACTTAGTGGGTGGTGTTATGCTTGGTATGGTACTCTGGTTTGCCAACCAGTACGTAGTCCCAAAAGCCAATCAAATTAGAGGCAGTTTTGAAGCGACCTACATCGATAAAAACAGTTCTTACAATGCGCTTGTTGGGACCAATTCTAATATTTATTTACGCATCGATTCGTTCACATATGCAGGAATCTATGCCTATGATACAGCTACAAAAAGAGGGGGTCCATTTTTTGCATACACGTTAAAAAATAATAAGCTGGTGCGTAATATTAGAGCCGATCAAATCACTTGGGATACGGCCTCTAAAAAATGGAAACTTGAATTTATTATTGATCGAAAAGTAATGCCGCTCCAAGAAAATGTTGCGTATACCACCCAGCAAATCATGGCATTTAATTTTGGTCCGCTCGACTTAAGTAGGGATAAATATACCAAAGACAAATTAACCACTTCCGAGCTCAACCGCTTTATAGAGCTTGAAAAATTAAGGGGTTCAGAAGGGCTTAATGCCTTAAAAGTGGAGCGGTACAGGCGCGATGCTACCTGTGTAACCGTCTTACTTTTAACCATTATTGGGGCCATTGTTGGAGGCCGAAAAGTGCGGGGGGGTAGTGGTATGCACCTAGCCGTTGGCTTTATCATAGCCGCATTATTTATCATTACCGACCGTTTTTCTACCATTTTTGCCACAAAAGGCAGTTTGCCGCCCTTAATGGCTGCTTGGATACCCAATTTTATCTTCCTCTTTGTGATATTTTACCTCTACAAGAAGGCCCCTAAATAGGAAACGTTAAAATGGCCAAACTTCTTTGATATTCTTTTGTTATACAATGCAAGTTGTGCATACCTTTGCGCAAGATTTTTTTAAAATGATCTCGCATGGAATTACTGAAAGAAAAGTTTAAGTCGAAAGCAGAAAATGCTGCACTTGAAATCAAAGAAATTATTAAAACCCACGGTACCAAAAAAGTGGGTGAAGTAACACTAGCACAAGTGTACCAAGGTATGCGTGGTATTACCGGACTCGTTACCGAAACATCTTTACTAGATGCGCAAGAAGGTATCAGATTTAGAGGCTATTCTATCCCAGAATTACAAGCGAAGTTACCAAAGGCATCAGGAGGTGGCGAACCACTTCCAGAAGGTCTTTTTCACTTAATGTTATTAGGTGAACTACCTACACAAGAAGATTCAGAAACAATTACCAATATTTGGCAGCGCAGAAGTCATGTACCCAATCATGTGTTTGCAACCATCGATGCGCTTCCTATTTCCACACATCCAATGACCATGTTTGTTACAGGTGTGATGGCACTTCAAACCGAAAGTAATTTTGCAAAAGCATATGCTACCGGTATCAATAAAAAAGATTACTGGAGTCCAGTTTTTGAAGACACGATGGATTTAATTGCACGCCTTCCACGCATTGCTGCATACATCTATCGTCGTAAGTATAAAAACAACGAACATATTCAACCAAACGGCCTGCTAGACTGGGCTGGTAACCTTGCGCACATGATGGGTTACAATGATGAAAGCTTTAAAGAACTCATGCGTTTATATATGACCATTCATGCCGATCATGAAGGTGGTAACGTATCAGCGCACACCACGCACTTAGTAGGTTCTGCACTAAGCGATCCTTATTTAAGTTATGCCGCTGGTATGAACGGATTAGCGGGTCCATTACATGGCCTTGCCAATCAGGAAGTGATCAAATGGATTTTTGAAATGCAAGAATCACTTGGTACCGATGCTCCAACATCAGAGCAAATTGCAAACTATGTGCAAGCAACACTTAGTTCAGGTAAAGTAGTGCCTGGCTATGGTCATGCGGTACTTCGTAAAACGGATCCACGTTTTACAGCGCAAATGGAATTTGGTAAAAAACATATGCCAGATGATAAGTTGGTAAATACGGTTTGGAATATTTACGAAACCGTTCCTCCAATTTTACAATCATTAGGTAAAGTAAAAAATCCTTGGCCAAACGTTGACGCACATTCTGGTGTATTACTCGTTCATTATGGCCTCATTGAATACGAATTCTACACCGTCCTTTTTGCTGTGAGTAGAGCACTTGGTGTTTTATCTAGCCTTTGTTGGGACCGTGCATTAGGTTTCCCTCTAGAAAGACCAAAATCTGTAACCACAGATTCTGTGAAGCAGTGGCTAGATGGTAAAGCAGAAATTTGGGAAGGATAATATAACTTACATTTTAGCGTAGGGGAATTAGCTCAGTTGGTAGAGCGCTTGCATGGCATGCAAGAGGTCAGCGGTTCGACCCCGCTATTCTCCACTAACTATAATAAAAAAGAAAGGCACCACAGGGGGTGCCTTTCTTTTTTACCGGTATATGATTTTATTTAACGACTAATACAATTCCTTGTTTCACAATTCTATTTCCTTGTATATCTATACCAGCAACGGATACTAGATATGGTGCTGGAGGTAATGGATTGCCATTAAATGTGCCATCCCATTTGTCTG
>JBEGUD010000189.1:0-25544 GCA_041179065.1 Bacteroidota bacterium
ACTGTCGCGTAGTCAATCAATCGCTCTTGTTTTTCTTTTTATATTGGTTGCGGTAATCCTACGTAAATAATGGAGTGATATTTGGGCTTCGCCCTGACTGTTAGCCCTGTCTTTCGCCAGGACTGTCGTCTTGCTTTCGCCAGGACTGTTAGCCTTCGGCTAACTTCCTGCCGCATTGAACTAACCCAAAGCCTTTTAAACTATCCCGCTTTGCGTGATAGTTTAGCTTCTTCATTTCTCACCAACTTACGAAAGCAAGCTTTCGACGTTGTCTAAAAATGAAGAAGCCCCAACACATGTGTTGAGGCTTTGTGGTCCCGCCAGGAATCGAACCTGGATCTAAAGTTTAGGAAACTTCTATTCTATCCATTGAACTACGGGACCATCCCTAAAAGGGTAGCAAAAATAATAGATAATCTCGTACCGCCACAAAATGCTTGTGGGTTGGCCGCATTTAATAAAACAATGTATCTTAGCGGCTCAAATTTATAGGGATGCAATTCTACAATATCATTATCAAATACCGTTTTTGGCTAAGCTTATTGCTACTAGTCCTAGGTCTTGTATTAAATTTCACGGGGACTGGTTTTTGGCCAACTTTCCCTATATACCTGGTTTTTGTTATCGGTATTTTAAGCCATTTTTTTATTGGCCCACTTCGTTTGATTCAAGAACCTATGGAGCAGGGTAATGTAGAAGAGGTAGAAAAGATATTAAAATCGGTTTGGTTTCCAGGCTTACTCTACAAGCCGGTGCGTTCTACGTTTTATACCATTAAAGGAAACCTTGCCATGATGACGCAAGATTTTGACAGTGCCGAAAAGCATCTTAAAATGAGTAATGATTTAGGTTCACCTATGCCAGAAGCAGAGGGTGCTAATAAATTACAGCTTGGAATGATGTCGATGCAAAAAGGTGATCTTAAGCAAGGTGAATCTTATATTAGAGCAGCCATTAGACTTGGTATACCAGATAAAGAAAGTGAAGCGGTTGCGTATTTAACCATGTGTCAAATTTTTATCAATAAGCGTGAGTTTAGAGCTGCTAAAGATTTTTTTAGAAAAGCAAAAGCTTGTAAGCCAACTACAAAACAAGTGCTGGATCAGGTAAAAGAAATTGAAAAATATATTTCGAGAATGCCTGGTTAATTGCAGACGCTATAACCCATGTTAGACATTCAAAAAGTTGCCACACAAGGTCCTGCATTAGAAAGTATCAAAATACTTTTTAAAGCCTATTTACAAGAGCTCAATGAAGACCTTTGTTTTCAATCTTTTGATAGCGAAATCGACAATCCTTTGTATAAATACAGCGCGCCTACCGGCGCGCTTTTTATTGCAACCTATAACGCTACACCTGTTGGCTGCATTGCGTTACAGCCACTACTAGATGCGGGTACTTGTGAAATGAAAAGGTTGTATGTTGATCCCGAGTATCGAAAATTTGGTATTGGCGACGCACTCGTAAAAGCGTTACTACAAGAAGCAAAAGCAATGGACTATACCCTCATGAAATTGGATACTTTAGAGAGGCTACAAGCTGCTATAAAACTCTATCAAAAATTTGGGTTCGAAACCGTTAACGCCTACTACGATAATCCACTTCCGGGCGTTGTGTATATGCAAAAAGAATTATAATTTTCCTTCAATCACATCTTCTATCACGCGCGCAAAATGCAAATGTTCTAGAGCGTGTACTTTGGTAGCAAGTGTATCTGTTGTATCACTTGCATCAAATGTACAAGAAGCTTGAAACAAATGTTCGCCCTCGTCATACTGTCCATTTACATAATGAATGGTAATACCAGATTCTTTTTCACCAGCAGCAATTACGGCTTCATGAACACGTGATCCATACATGCCTTTGCCACCATATTTTGGAAGTAGTGATGGATGAATATTAATCATGTGTCTTGGAAATGCGTTTAAAAAAGCTTCAGGCATTTTCCATAAAAATCCAGCAAGTATGATATAGTCAATTTCATATTTTGAAAGCTCTTTCACGTACAAATTGCCCTGATCAAAGTCTTTCTTTTCTATCATGAGTACCGGTACATCAAAATCAGCAGCTATTTGTATGACACCAGCGCCAGGTTTATTGCAAACAATAAGCGATACCCTGATGGAGGGATGGCCCTTAAAATGTTCTATGATTTTTTGTGCATTTGAGCCGGCGCCCGATGCAAATAGGGCCAAATTGCGTTTTTTGATGCTAAAACTCCCGTTTTGAGGTTTTGGGGCCTTACTTGACACCCCAAAAATGGTTTGACTCATTTTTCGGAGGTAATTTCTAAAAAATCCAAATTGACCCATCGGAATGCTTATGATGATCACACAAAGGGGCCATAATAAACACATTAAAACTATATATAATGTATAGTAAAGTACACCAGATTCAATCCCAGTAAGGGTTAGAAGCTTTCTACCTAGGTACCCACAGCTACTTCCACCAATGGCAAAAGTGCTAAATACGAGCACAAAAGAAGTCCAACTTAATTTCCATTTTTCCTTCAATCGCTTAAACATGGTTCAAAATTGCATAAAAAAGCCGACAAATACTTGAAACTCAATATTGTCTTGGACAAAAAAAAGTGAGATAGTATTCGCTATTGTCAGCTTCCTGTCATATTTTTGCGCGCAATTAAGGATATTTTTCCACCTATAGAATTCGTTTGTGTATATGACATCTTTTAGAAGCAACACAAGTCGCATCGTCAAGAACTGCTTTTTAAGCGCTGTTTTCTTGTTGGGCCTTTTAGTTACAAATACCGTTACTGCCCAAGACGGCAAAACCTTGTTTAATACCAATTGTGCTTCCTGTCATCAGGTGCATAAAAACTCTACAGGCCCTGCGCTTGCTGGGGTTGAAGGCCGTTGGGAAAGTAAAGAGAAGTTGTATTCTTGGATTAAGAATAGTGCAGCTTTTCTTAAAACAGGTGACGCGTATGCGAACAAATTATACCTCGAGTATAACAAAACCGCAATGAACCAATTTCCAAATTTAAAGAACGAGGAAATTGACGCCATTTTAAAGTATGTAGCTTCTGTACCTGCTCCAGGTGCTGCCACTCCAGGTGGAGCTGCAGCAGGTGCGCCAGCCGAAGAAGATAACTCTTTATTGTTTGGAATTTTATCACTGATTTTAGCAGTGGTGGCCCTTATTTTATTACAAGTAAATGCCAACCTAAAAAAATTATCAGATGCACGTGAAGGACACGCGCCAGAAGTAGATGTGCCATTTTTTAGAAATAAAAGATACATCGCATTTTTAGCAGTTGTGTTTTTTGTTGTGGGCGGTTACTTGGTATCAAAAAGTGCGATGGGCTTAGGTAGAAGTCAAGATTACCAACCAGTTCAGCCAATCTACTATTCTCATAAAGTGCACGCTGGTATTAACCAAATTAACTGTCAATATTGTCATACCGGTGCTTACCAAGGTAAACAAGCTACCATTCCTTCATTAAATATTTGTATGAACTGTCACATGGCAATCAACGAATACAAGGGAGAAAAAATATTTACAGAAGATGGTGAAGAAGTAAACGGTACACAAGAAATTGAAAAATTATACAAGTACGCAGGTTTTGAACCAGGTAAGCCTTGGGATGCTTCTAAAGCAAAACCAATTGAGTGGGTGCGTATCCACAATTTACCGGATCACGTTTATTTCAACCACGCACAGCACGTTAAAGCAGGTCAAGTGGCTTGTCAAACTTGTCATGGAGAAATCCAAAAAATGGGTGAAGTAAAACAACAAAATGACCTTAGCATGGGATGGTGTATTAACTGTCACCGTGAAACTAAAGTTCAATTTAAAGACAACGGTTTTTATAGCATTTATGAAAAATACCATCAAGATTTAAAGTCTGGAAAAATGGATAGCACCAAAGGTGTTACTGTAGAAAGCATTGGTGGTACGGAGTGTCAAAAATGTCACTATTAATAACAACATTATACCCGATAATAAATATATCATGGAGCAAAAAAAGTACTGGCAAAGTTTTGGAGAAAAGAATCAGTCTACTGCTTACAATCAAGATGTAAAAGATGAGTTCAAAGAAGAGCTTCCTTTTGTTGCAGACGAAAGCAAAGGATTTCTCGAAACTGCTGCACCCCGCAGAGACTTTTTAAAATATGTAGGTTTTAGCACTGCCGCAGCCGCTGTTGCAGCAAGTTGTGAAATGCCTATTAAAAAAGCCATTCCGTTTGCCAACAAACCTGAAGATATTGTACCAGGAATTGCAAATTATTATGCAACTACCTATGTACAAGATGGTGACGTGGTAAGCGTTGTAGCTAAAGTACGTGATGGTCGTCCTATTAAAATTGAGGGTAACGATTTAAGCCCTATAACCAAAGGTGGTACCTCTGCACGTGTACAAGCATCTGTATTAGATTTATATGATACTGCACGTTTACGTTTCCCTACAATTGATGGTAAAGAAGTAACTTTTGAAGCTGCTGATAAAGCAGTTGCTGCTGCTATGGGCGGTAATATTGTGGTGGTATCAAGTACCATTACTTCTCCTACAAGTAAAGAAGTTATTGCACAATTTTTAGCAAAATATCCAGGTAGCAAACACGTTACTTACGATGCTGTTTCTTACAGTGCATTAATAGAAGCAAACGCTGCAACAAATGGTGTAGCTGCTATTCCTGATTACCATTTCGAAAATGCAAAAGTAATTGTTAGCTTAGGTGCCGATTTCTTAGGTACTTGGTTAAGCCCTGTTGCTTTTTCTAAGCAATACGCAACTGGTAAAAAAATCAACGAAAAAAATCCGACAATGAGTAAGCACATACACTTCGAAAGTGTAGCAAGTCTTACAGGTTCAAATGCGGATGAAAAATATTTACACCGTCCTTCAGAAATAGGTGCTATTGCAGCTGCTTTATTAAGTGCTGTTAATGGTGGTGGTGTTACAGGTATTGCGGATGCTACTTTAAAAGCGGGTATCCAAAATGCTGCAAAAGCTTTATTAGAAAACAAAGGCGCTGCCCTTGTAGTTGCTGGTAGCAATGATGTGAATATTCAAATCATTGTAAACGCCATTAACAATGCAGTGGGTGCTGGCGGTTCTACTATTAACTGGGCTGCACGCAACAATACCCGCGCTGGTGTTGACGCTAATTTTGTACAACTTGTTAAAGATATGAACGCAGGTAGCGTTGGTACTTTAATTTTAGTAGGTGCAAATCCTGCCTATTCTTGGCATGATGCTGCTGGTTTTACAGCAGGTCTTGCAAAAGTAAAAACAACTGTTTCATTTGCTACCAAGCAAGACGAAACGGCGGTACTTTGTAAGTTTGTTTTACCAGATCATCACTACTTAGAAAGCTGGGGTGATGCCGAAGCAATTTCTGGTCACGTTTCATTTATTCAACCTACCATATATCCTTTATTCAAAACACGTCAGTGGCAAGACAGCTTATTAAAATGGAGTGGTAACGCTTCAGATTATTTGGCGTTCTTAAAAACAAGCTGGTCTGCTAAATTAGGCGGTGTTGATGGTTGGGATAAAGCATTACAAGATGGTGTACTAGCTTCAACACCTGCAGCGTTTAGTGCAGGAAGTTTTTCTAGCGCAGCCGTTGCCAATGCAGTTACTGCAGCAACTTCAGCAAAAAAAGGTGGTGCACTTGAATTGGTGTTATACGAAAAAGTAGGTATCGGTGCTGGTCAAGGTGCATCTAACCCTTGGTTACAAGAATTACCAGATCCGGTAACGCGTGCAACTTGGGACAACTATGTTATTGTTTCTCCTGCACTTGCAAGAACATTATTAAAAATTGATTTAAATAACGGCGGTCAAGCAGATGCTTATGAGGTAAATCCTCCAAAGCCAGTTGTAAAAGTTACAGTTGGTGGTAAGACCATCGAACTTCCTGCATTAATTATTCCGGGTACACACCCTGAAACCATTGGTATTGCAGTAGGTTACGGCCGTTCAGAAAATATTGGTAAAGCTGCAAGCGGCGTTGGTAAAAATGCGTTTGGCTTAGCTTCTTTACAAGGCAATAACATTTCATACACAAACACAAGTGTTGAAGTAGTTGCAACTGGCGAAAAATATCCAGTGGCATTAACACAAACACATAGCCGTTACGATACCGAGCAAGGTAACCGTACCGAGGTAATGAAAGAGTTAACACTTGCCGAGTACAAACATCATCCAACAGAAATTCGTGAAGAGCGTGCGCATGAATTAAAAGGTCAAATTTCTGGTGGCGAAAAATTAAGCAACGAAGAAGTACTTCAAAAGTTTGAAGGTGCTGGAACTTTATATCCTGTCTATGATAGACCAGGAATCAAATGGGGCATGAGCGTTGATTTAAATGCTTGTACAGGTTGTGGTGCTTGTGTGGTTGCATGTAATGCAGAAAACAACGTATCTGTTGTTGGTAAACCAGAAGTATTACGTGGTCATGAAATGCATTGGTTACGTATTGACCGTTATTACAGCGGTGATATGGATAATCCAAACGTAGTTTTCCAACCACTCATGTGTCAACATTGTGACAACGCTCCTTGTGAAAACGTTTGTCCAGTGGCTGCTACCAACCATAGCTCAGAAGGCTTAAACCAAATGACCTATAACAGATGTATTGGTACACGTTATTGCGCCAACAACTGTCCTTATAAAGTACGTCGTTTTAACTGGGCAGATTATACAGGTGCTGATAGCTTTGGTGACAACCAAACAGGTCACGTAAATGATGTGGTATTAAACATGAGTGATGATCTTACTCGTATGGTGTTAAACCCAGACGTTACCGTTCGTTCACGTGGTGTGATTGAAAAATGTTCTTTCTGCGTACAACGTTTACAAGAAGGAAAATTAAAAGCGAAAAAAGATTCTCGTCCTTTAGAAGATACAGATGTAAAAGTTGCTTGTCAACAAGCTTGTCCTACAGAGGCTATTACTTTTGGTAATGCCAACAGCAAGCACAGTGCGATCACTAAAGTACGTTTAGACAATCCTAATCGTAGCTTCTATGTATTAGAGCAGTTACACGTTTTACCTGGCGTTACTTATTTAGCAAAAGTGCGTAACACAGAAGAAAAACATGAAGGTGCAAAACACGAAGGCGCAAAACACGAAGAGAAAAAAGCATAATTAAAATAATTGAAATAGAATAAGATGCATTTAAAGTACGAATCACAACTTAGGGAACCATTGGTTAGTGGTAATAAAAATTACCGCCAAGTAACCGAAGACATTGTTCGCCCTATCGAAGCCAAACCAACAAGGTTATGGTACATCGGATTCTTCATTGCTGTTGCACTTTTATTATTTGGTGTATACAGTGTTTACCGTGAGGTAACTTATGGTATTGGAGAGTGGAACTTGAACAAAACAGTGGGTTGGGGATGGGATATCACCAACTTCGTATGGTGGGTAGGTATTGGTCACGCTGGTACCCTTATCTCAGCAATCTTACTTTTATTCCGTCAAGGATGGAGAACAGGTGTAAACCGTGCTGCAGAAGCAATGACTATTTTCGCCGTAATGTGCGCAGGTCAGTTCCCTATCTTCCACATGGGTCGTGTTTGGATGGCATTTTTTGTACTTCCTTACCCGAACACACGTGGTCCATTATGGGTGAATTTTAACTCACCACTTTTATGGGACGTATTTGCAATCTCTACTTATTTCACAGTATCATTATTATTCTGGTACTCTGGTTTAATTCCAGATTTTGCAACTGTTCGTGATAGAGCTTTTACAAAATTACGTAAGCGTTTATATGGCCTTGCTTCATTTGGTTGGACAGGTTCTACCAAGCACTGGCAGCGTCATGAGAGTTTATCTTTAGTACTTGCTGGTTTATCTACACCACTTGTATTATCGGTACACACGATCGTATCTTTTGACTTCGCAACTTCAGTAATTCCTGGTTGGCATACGACTATCTTCCCTCCGTATTTCGTTGCGGGTGCGATCTTCTCTGGTTTTGCGATGGTGCAAACCTTAATGATTATTGTACGTAAAGTATTTGCCATGGAAGATTATGTGACACTGGGTCACATCGAAGCCATGAATAAAGTAATTGTACTTACAGGTTCAATTGTAGGTATCGCTTATTTAACTGAATTATTTATGGGTTGGTACTCACAAAATAAATATGAAGGATATACCTTCTGGTATTCTCGTGCTTATTTATTTAGCCCGTATGGTTGGAGCTACTGGGGTATGATGGCTTGTAACGTATTAAGCCCTCAAATTTTCTGGTCGCGCAAAATGAGAAGAAATGTATTCGTTACTTTCTTCATGAGTATCATCGTTAACATTGGTATGTGGTTTGAGCGTTTCGTAATTATCGTAACGTCTTTATATAGAGATTATTTACCGTCTAGCTGGTCTGTGTATTACAGTCCTACTATTTGGGAAATGGGCTTCTATGCAGGAACCTTTGGATTGTTCTTTACATGTTTCTTCCTCTTTGCAAAATACTTCCCAGTAATTGCCATTGCAGAAATTAAATATGTATTAAAAACAACCGGCGATGGCTACAAAGATCAAATGAGTGCGATTGAAGCGCAACCATTAGAAGCATTTGTTAAAGATCAAACCCATCATCACTAATCATTTACGTTGAACCAACGATAAAATAGAACACATGGCAAAAAAGAAATTTGTAGTAGGCTGTTTTGAGGATGAAGCGGTGCTTTTTCCAGCAGTTAAAAAAGTGCGTGCTGCAGGATATAAAATTCATGACGTGTACACGCCATTTGCGGTACATGGTCTAGATCATGCAATGGGCTTAAGAGAAACGAGCTTACACACAGCAGGATTTATTTATGGTATTACTGGTACAACAACTGCCTTAAGTACCATTAGCTGGATCTTTACAAAAGATTGGCCTTTAAACATTGGTGGTAAACCACACTTTGCTTTACCAGCATGGATTCCAATCATGTTTGAGTTAACAGTATTGTTTGCTGCAGTTGGAATGGTTTTAACTTTTTGCTACTTGTGTCAATTAGCACCAGGTGTTAAAAAACATCATTTCCACCCACGTGCCACCGACGATTTATTTGTAATGGCTATTGAGTGTACTGATACTACCAACACTGACGACTTACAAGCATTCTTACAAAGCAACGGCGCTATCGAGCTTAGCGTTCAGGTTGCCGAAGAAGGATGGTGGTTTGGTCGTTACGACAACGAAAATGTTCCTTTTCAAAATAAAGAAATTGTTGCAGCATAAATTATTGAATAGAAATCCGATGAAGAAATTATCTATCATACTCGTTCTTGCCATCACTGCGATCATTAGCAGCTGTAATGGTGTTAAGCGTGAACCAGGTTCTATCTATATGCCAGATATGGCCTATAGCCGTGCATACGAAAGTTACGCAGACCATAGTAACCTTACTGAAAAAGGAATCAACTACACAGCAATGCCTGTTGCAGGTACAATGCCACGTGGTGCTGAAATGCCTTTTCATATCGAAAAAGATGCGCCTGGTGATACCACCAATTACTACGCTTCACGCGCTGTAAAAAATCCAATCGATTCTTTATCTAAAACAGATAACGATGAGGCGGAGCGTTTATACCTAATCAACTGTGGTATTTGTCATGGTAAAAATTTAGATGGCAATGGTCCATTATGGAAAAATGGAGATGGTCCTTATCCATCTGCACCAAAAAATTTAATTGCAGATCCAATTGTTTCTGTAATGCCAGAAGGACAAATGTTTTATTCTGTTACCTACGGTAAAAACTTGATGGGCGCTTATGCATCTCAGTTAAGCCGTAAGCAACGTTGGATGGTAATGAAGTATGTAAAAAACAAACAATTGGCTGCAAAAGCTGCTAAATAAAAATTTTTTAAAAGAGTAAAGATGGCTTCTATCAAAATGCAATTTGAGGTACCTGCAAAGATGAAAACTTGGTCATTGGCATTAATTGCTGTTGGTCTTGTTGCTTTGGTTACAGGTTTAGTGACCAAAGGTTTTAGTGCAGACGAACATGAGCAAACTCAGTTTTGGGGAACACTTATGTACAACAGTATTTTTTGGACCTTGGTGTGTAACGCCGCCATGTTTTTCATTGGCGTAACAACGATGGCAATGGGAGGTTTCCAACAATCATTCCGCAGGGTTCCTGAGGCAATCTCTACGATGGTACCTATTTTTGGTGCTATTACTTTTGCTGTTTTAATGTATGTAATTTTTGGTCATAAGCACCATATCTACCACTGGTTAGATACCGAAGCGGTTGCCAATGATCCTATCTTAAAAGGAAAGGCTGGATTTTTAAATCCTGTATTCTTTGTGATCTGGACGACCCTTACCATTGCTTTGTGGAGTTTGTTTGGATGGCGCATTCGCAAGCTCAATGAGCAGGCCGATGGTGAGCCAATGACTGCCGAACAGGGTGCTACTTTTATTTATAAAAATACCGTACGTGCAGCTACATTTTTAGTGTGGTTTGGTTTAACAGTAGGTTCTACAATTCCTTGGTTATGGATGATGAGTATTGATCCACATTGGTACTCTACCATGTATAGCTGGTACACATTTGCAAGTTCATTTGTGTCTGGTATGAGCTTAATTGCACTTTGGGTAATTTATCTAAAAAACAAAGGTTATTTAGAGTTAACTACACAGGAGCACTTACATGATATTGGTAAGTTTATGTTTGCCTTTTCTGTATTCTGGACGTATTTATGGTTCTCTCAGTACATGCTTATATGGTATGCAAATATTCCTGAAGAAACAGTTTACTTCAAGCATAGAGTGCAAGGTCCTTACAAAGGCATTTTCTTCTTGAATTTGATCATCAATTTCCTTTGCCCATTAATTATATTAATGAAACGTTCAGCTAAAAGAAACTACACTTTAGTTGCTTTTATGGCGGTATTAATTTTATTTGGTCACTGGATCGATTTTTACCAAATGGTCATGGGTTCTTTATCTAAAGAGCACGTAACACTTGGTTGGTTAGACTTTGGTATTTTAAGTTTATTTGTGGGTCTCATGATTTTCTTTGTAAGCCGTGCTTTAGCAAGCAAGCCGCTGATTCCAAAGAGTCATCCATTCTTGAAAGAAAGTATCATACACCAAGTATAATTATTTAGAGGATTAATATTTAGAATCAATAAAATATTGATAGCGTTATGACAATGTTTTTAACAATAGCCGCAGTAGTTCTCATTTTTGTAGTCATTTTTCAGATTGCAAAAGCGAGCGAATATGTATCTGTATTAAAAGGTGAAGAAGTAAGCCGCAAGCAAAACAATAAAATCAATGGATTTTTGATGGTTGTTTTCTTGGTCTTGGGTTTAGTGGGTGTTTGGTATTGCAATGAATTGTTGTATGACAAAACATTACTAGTACAAGATTCAGCGAGTGTAGAAGGTGCAAGAGTTGATAGCATGTTATGGGTAACACTTGCTGTAACTGGTATGGTTTTTATTGCTACACAGGTTGTTCTATTCGTATTTGCTTACAAATACCAAGAAGATACAAATCGTAAAGTGGTGTTTTTTGCACACAGCACTAAACTTGAATTAATCTGGACTGTAATTCCTGCAATTGCCTTAACGGTTCTTGTTGTTATTGGTCTTCGTAACTGGTTCTTATTTACGGGTGAGCCTCCAAAAAATGCAATGGTAGTTGAAGTTACCGGAAAGCAGTTTGGTTGGATTTACCGTTACCCAGGAAAGGATGGTTCTTTTGGTAAAAAATATTACAAAAATATTGACAACGCTAGCAATAGTTTAGGTCTTATTTGGGATGATGAATTAGCGCAAGACGATATCGTAATGGAGCAAACCGTATACTTAGTAAAAGGTAAACCTGTAAAGCTTGTTTTAGGATCTCGTGATGTTATTCATGATGTTGGTTTATCACATTTCAGATTAAAAATGGATGCGGTACCAGGTATTCCAACTACGATGTGGTTTACACCAAAGTATACGACTAAGGAAATGAAGGAATTAACAAACAATCCTAATTTTGTGTACGAAATTTCTTGTGATCAAATGTGTGGTAATGGACACTATTCTATGAAAGGTGTTATCGAAGTAGTAGATCAAGAAGAATTTGATGCCATCATGGCTAAGCAAAAGCCTTACTACTATACTGCATTTCC
This sequence comes from Bacteroidota bacterium, assembly GCA_041179065.1. Classification (GTDB taxonomy): domain Bacteria; phylum Bacteroidota; class Bacteroidia; order Chitinophagales; family Chitinophagaceae; genus Sediminibacterium. The sequence continues at coordinate 12,107 of JBEGUD010000189.1, forward strand.
TGAAAAGGATCCAAGTGCAGCACCTGCAGACACAACAGTAGTAGCAACTGTAAAATAATTTAATTAGAGTAACAATAAAAGAATTCACTTTTTTAAATAAAACGGTATGAGTCACGAAGCAGTTTTACATGGAGATGCACACGGACATGATGATCACGGTCATCACGAACACCATGACACTTTCTTAACTAAATACGTATTTAGCCAAGACCATAAAATGATTGCGAAGCAATTCTTAATCACTGGTATGGTATGGGCTGTGTTGGGCGGTTTAATGAGCGTACTATTTCGTTTACAACTAGGTTATCCAGATTCAACTTTCCCATTCTTAGAAGATCTTTTAGGAAAGTGGGCTAAGGGTGGACGTATTACTCCAGAAGCATATTATGCACTTGTTACTACACACGGTACGGTACTTGTATTCTTTGTATTAACGGCAGGCTTGTCTGGTACTTTTGCCAACTTCTTAATTCCATTACAAATTGGTGCACGCGATATGGCGTCTCCATTTATGAATATGTTGAGTTACTGGTTTTTCTTTGCAGCTAGTATCGTGATGTTATCTTCTATGTTTGTTGAAACAGGCCCCTTTAGTGGTGGTTGGGTAGCATATCCTCCATTATCTGCACTAGGTGATGCTTCACCAGGTTCTAAAACAGGTATGGACTTATGGCTTATTTCAATGGCATTATTTGTGGTTTCTTCTTTATTAGGAGGTCTCAACTACATCGCAACCATTTTAAACATGCGTACCAAAGGTTTGAGCATGACGCGTTTACCATTAACTATTTGGGCGTTATTCTTTACAGCGGTACTTGGGGTATTATCATTTCCAGTATTGTTGTCTGGTTTTATCTTATTAATTTTTGATAGAAACTTTGGAACAAGTTTTTATTTATCAGACATATTTGTAAATGGTGTTGGTGCTTTACCTAACGAAGGCGGTTCAGCTATTTTATACCAACACTTATTTTGGTTCTTAGGTCACCCTGAGGTATACATTATCTTATTACCTGCCTTAGGAATGGTTTCTGAAATCATGTCTGTTAATTCTCGTAAACCAATTTTTGGTTACATGGCCATGATTGGATCTTTATTTGCAATTGCAATTCTAGCATTCTTAGTTTGGGCGCACCACATGTTTGTGACGGGTCTTAATCCATTCTTAGGATCTGTTTTTGTACTATTAACTTTATTAATTGCGGTACCTTCTGCTATTAAAGTATTTAACTGGTTAACTACTTTATGGAGAGGAAATATCCGTTTCACGCCAGCTATGTTATTTGCTATTGGATTTGTGAGCCTATTTATTTCTGGTGGTTTAACAGGTATTTGGTTAGGTAACTCTGCACTCGATATTCACTTACACGATACCTACTTTGTAATTGCGCACTTCCATATTGTAATGGGTGTTGCTTCAATGTTTGGTATGTTTGCTGGTATCTACCACTGGTTCCCTAAAATGTATGGAAAGCATTTAAATCATACACTTGGTTATATCCACTTCTGGGTTACACTTGTTGGTGCTTATTTGATTTTCTGGCCAATGCACTACGAAGGTTTAGCAGGAATGCCACGTCGTTATTACGATTTTAGTATTTGGGAAAGCTTCAAGCAATTTGGTGAATTAAACAAGTTTATTAGCCTTGTTTCTATGATTGTATTTATGGTACAATTAATGTTCTTGTTTAATTTCTTCTATTCAATTTTTAAAGGAAGAAAATTAACGAATCCAAATCCTTGGGATGCAACCACACTTGAGTGGACTACACCAATTCATCCTGGTCATGGTAACTGGGTAGGTGAAATTCCTGAAGTACACCGTTGGGCATATGATTATGGTAAAGATGGCGTAGACTTTATACCTCAAACAACACCTGTGGGAGCAGACGAAAGTCAGCACTAAAATGGACAACGAAAACAGTCGTAGCGTTTCTTTTGCCACTAAAGCCAAAGACTACTACCAGCTAATTAAATTTACGCTGAGTTTTACGGTTGTGTTTTCTTGTGTCGTTTGTTACTTACTTGCACCAAATGTAAAAGCGTTTGATTGGTACATGATTGCTATCTTGTTTTTAGCAGGAATGCTAGTAACAGGTAGCGCTAACGCCATCAATCAAGCAGTAGAAAAAGATACAGATGCCATCATGAAGCGCACGGGGTCAAGACCTGTTGCTGCTGGCAGGATGTCTCAACAAGAAGCCTACACATTTGCTATTGTAGCAGGTATTGTTGGAGTAGGCATGATGTGGTACTTTTTTAATTTGTCATCGGCACTTTTATCGGCGTTTAGTTTGTTCTTGTATGCTTTTATTTATACCCCGTTAAAAAAAATAAATTCTATTGCCGTGTTGGTGGGTGCTTTACCTGGCGCACTTCCTTGTTTGATTGGTTGGGTCGCAGGCAATGATGATTTTAGCATGGGTGGATGGATTTATTTTGGCATCCAGTTTTTATGGCAGTTTCCGCACTTTTGGGCAATTGCTTGGGTGGCACATGAAGATTATAGTAAGGCAGGATTTAAGTTGTTGCCCGCAGATAAGGGGCCAACTAAATTTACGGCGATACAAGGTATTATGTATTCAGTACTTATGATCCCCGTGGGCTTCTTGCCCTATTATTTTGGATATACGGGCTTTGTAAGTGCGATTATTGTAATGGTTTGCAATTTATTTATGGTGGTACAAAGTATCAGGTTGTACCAGCAAATGGATGTTAAATCAGCAAGACGTGTTATGTTTAGTAGTTATATTTATTTACCAATCGTATTACTAGCACTACTCGCGGATAAAATAAAATAGAGTTTAAGTATTTAAATAAATTGAATATGTCAACACTAACAACAAACCAGCCTCAAAGATTACATCCACACCGCTTTATTATGTGGATTGCTATAGGAAGTATCGTAATGATGTTTGCCGGTATGACCAGTGCTTACATTGTAAAAAAGAACCAAGGAAATTGGTTGGCTTTTGAGCTACCCGTTGTATTCTGGTATTCTACAGCTGTAATTTTAGCAAGTAGTGTAACAATTTATTTGGCCGGTTTAGCCTTAAAGTCCGGTAAACTTAGCGCTTATAAAATATTAATTACAATAACTTCCATATTAGGGGTTGTATTTGTAAAAATGCAATGGACGGGATTTCAAGACCTTGAAATGAGGGGTATTGCGCTTATTGGTACCCAAAGTAACTCGTCTTCCTCATTTTTGTTTATAATTACTGGGATGCACATGCTCCACGTACTTGGTGGCGTAATTGCCCTAATTATTATGTTTTTTAGATCATTTTGGATAAAACAAGACCAAATTAACCTTGTGCCAGTACAAACGGTATCAACATATTGGCATTTTGTTGATATACTTTGGATCTATCTCTTTATATTTTTCCAATTGATTGCTTAATTCCAATAAAAAGTTACACAGAAATCGTCTTTTTTGACTGATAGCCAATATTTTTGCAACGAAATTTTTAATAAGACATGTCAACAGCAACAGTAGAAACAACAAAGTCTTGGGGTGGTGGAAAAAGCCCATTCAACGTCGAGTACGGTAAATTAATGATGTGGTACTTCCTGATGAGTGACGCCTTTACATTTGGCGCTTTTCTTATCTCTTATGGTACCATTCGTTTTTCAACCAATGGATGGCCTGACCCTAACGTAGTGTTTAAAAGTTTTCCATTTGCACCAGAAGGCGTAAATGCGCCACTTGTGTTTGTGAGTGTGATGACATTTATTTTGATTGTGAGTTCTGTAACCATGGTACTCGCTGTAAAAGCGGGTCAGGAAATGGACAAAAAGTCTGTTGTTAAATACATGATTTGGACTATTATTGGTGGTATTGCATTTTTGAGCTGCCAAGCTTGGGAGTGGAGTCATTTACACCACGAAGGTGCATGGTGGGGTCGTAATCCATTTTTAAATGCCGATGGAACTGCATCTTCAACCAACTTTACCAATTACTTTTTCACCATTACTGGCTTCCACGGATTCCACGTATTTTCAGGGGTGGTTATCAATATCATCATGCTTATCATGACACTCATGGATAAGTTTGAACAACGTGGTCATTACCTAATGATCGAGAAAGCTGGATTGTACTGGCACTTTGTAGATTTAGTATGGGTATTTGTATTCACCTGCTTCTACCTAGTATAATTTAATTTTTCAACAACATTAATTTAGAACATAATGTCACATACTGCGCACCACGAAGAAAACCACGGAACTGGCGAAATAAAAAAAGTCACTATCATTTTATCAGTACTAACCATTGTAGAGTTAATACTTGGTTTTTGGATGATTGATATTACTTCAGAGGCTTTAAGGCTTGCTATAAAAGGCACGATCATCATTTTAATGATGGCAAAGGCGTTTTATATCGTTGCTTATTTTATGCACTTAAAGCATGAATTAAAAAACCTGATCATGACCATCGTTGTTCCTTTAGGATTAATGGTTTGGTTTATCATAGCATTTTTATACGATGGTAATTCTTTCAGAAACCTACGTAACACCTATGACCCTTATTTTAAAGAGCGTTCTACGATTAAAGTAGAAAAAAAGGCGGAAGGTCATGGCGGTGGACATGAAGCTGGTGCAGCACACGCAGCAGCAGATACTACTGCGCATGCAAAAGATACTAGCGTGGTAGAAAACAAACACTAAATGAATTTGTTATCAAATAAGTAAAACCACCGACCTTTGTTTGGTGGTTTTTTTATACGAACCTCTTTACATGAATAGAAAATCAATTTTAGGTTTACTCGTTGCCCTCGGTCTTCCGCTGGTGTGTTATTTGTGGCTTAAATCTGCAAGTGAAAACGCGGTAAATATGCCCCGCAAATACCTGCTAGACACGGTGGTTACCCGTATCGAAAAGGGTAAAGAAATAACGGATAGTATTTGGCATAAAACAGCCAATATTACCCTCGTTAACCAATTAGGTGATACGGTTAGTTTGTATGATAAGAGTTCTAAAATTATGGTGGTGGATTATGTATTTACCAGCTGTAGAAGTATTTGTCCTAAGCTCACGTATAACATGCAAAAGCTGCAGCACTCTTTTAAGCTTGGAGGTAATGTGCGCAAAAAAATAGATACAGCCGTTGTTCAATTTGTTTCTTTTACTGTAGATCCTGAGCGCGACTCTGTGCCGGTGCTTAAAAATTACGCCGATATTTTTGGAGCCAACCACGACAACTGGTGGTTTTTAACAGGTAGTAAAGACAGTATTTACAAATTTGCATTTGAAGAATTGAGGGTTGATAAATTTAGCGAAGAGCCTATCAGTCCGGACTTTGTGCATACTTCAAGATTTGTATTGCTCGATAAGGACCGCTATGTGAGAGGTTATTACAACGGTCTCGATTCAAATTCGGTGGCAAAACTGGCTAGAGATATTGGACTGCTCATGCTTGAAAAGGACAAGAAAAATAAAGGCGCTATTTTCAGACAAATACTTGACCTAACTTGGCTCTGGTTAATTATTATATCTGCCATATTATTTTTTGTAGTGTATATGCGTCAGCGCAGAAAAATTAATGGATAAAATATTATTTAAAAACTATACTATGTTACAAGCTTCTATTTCAAAAAATGACAAACTTGCTAAATGGCTCATCGGAATTTTTTCTGTGGTGGTGTTTACCGTTGTTGTGTTACTTAGCAAATTTAAATTGGATGTAGACCTTGGTTTTGATGTACACATTTTCGCAAAGGCCAATGCCGTGATCAATTCAATCATTGCTGTATTGCTAGTTGCTGCACTGGTGGCTGTTAAAAATGGCAATTACGAGTTGCATAAAAAAATGATGATGGCTGCACTTGTTTTATCGGTGCTTTTTTTAGTGTCTTATATTGCCCATCATTTATTAGCTGGTGAAGCAAAGTTTGGTGACAGCAATCATGATGGCTTATTAAGCGAAGCTGAAACTGCAGCGGTAGGTTCTTTTAGAACGCTTTATTTACTTATTTTAAGTACCCATATTTTTTTAGCAGCTGTTATACTCCCATTCATATTATTTACAGCGTATCGTGCACTGACTGCCGAGTTTGCCACACATAAAAAACTAGCTAAAATTACTTGGCCATTGTGGTTTTATGTTGCAGTAACAGGTCCGGTGGTTTATTGGTTTATTGCGCCTTATTACGCGTAAAGCGTTGGCTATAAACTTAGCGCTATAGCTGGGTCCCAAAAGTGTTTGCTAAAATTTTGGATGGTTTCATCTTTTACAATTACACCTTCTTTTTCAAGTAATTCCTGCATGCGGGTAGGTGTTTCAAAATGTGCTTTACCACTTAGCATGCCATTTCTATTGACGACTCTTTGTGCGGGTACTTTAGGCTTAATAAAATGTGCGCCATTTAAAGCATAGCCAACAGCCCTGGAACTTTGCTTGCTTCCTAAATAGGCTGCAATGGCGCCATAGGTAGTTACACGTCCTTTGGGAATAAGCCTTACCACCTGATACACCAGTTCAAAAAAACTAGGCCTGTCTGCAGCTTTTAAAGCAGCAGCGCTTGTGGGTGCTTTTTTATTGCGGCTCGCGGAATTCATGAATTTCTTTGTTCAATAGCATTTGTTTGCGGGGCTCTGGAACCGCTTCGTAGGCATAGGGGCAGTGCCTGCAACCATGACCACAACAGTATCCTTTTGCTACATGATACGCTTCTGTAAATACAAAATTACCAGAAGGATCTGTATAATAGTCTACGTCTTTAATCAGGTTCTTGTTCACTTAATAAACTTTTTAATTGCGCATCTAATGCTAGCGGCAATTCTTTGTTAATCGAAAAACACAAATAATGAATACGGTTGCTGCCTGCAATGTCTAAACCTTCGTAATGCGTTTTAATGTGCAGTTCAGGTTTAATGTTTGCGCCTTCGTATACATTGTCCATATCCTCTAACAACGGAAGTTCAAATAAGTTGATAATAAGCTTGGTAAATTGGTATAAATCTGGACTATCAGTTTTTAAATGAATAACCCCCTCTGGTTTTAGTATTTGCTGGTATAAACGTAAAAATTTAGGGTGGGTAAGGCGTTTTTTAGCCCGTGACCCCTTTAGTTGTGGGTCTGGAAAAGTGATCCAGATTTCTTCTATCTCTTGAGCGTTAAAGTAGTCCGGTACTTTATCAATATGCGATCTAATAAATGCTACGTTTTTGAGGCCTTGCTCAAGCGCATTTGTGGCACCTCTCCAAATTCTGTTTCCTTTAATATCAATGCCTATAAAATTACGGTTCGGGTGCATGTTACCTAGGCCTACCGCGTATTCTCCTTTGCCACAAGCTAATTCTAGTGTAATGGGGTTATTGTTTTTAAAAAACCCATTCCATGTGCCTTTAGCGTTAACTGGGTATTCAAATACGTTTTCGTACCCTTTAATGGCTTCAAACCTAATTAGCTTTTTTTGTCCCATAGCGCAAAAGTAAGCCAATGTGTAAATCTGCTAAAATATTTATAAATTACTACTCTAATTGATCCCTTATGACGCGTGCTTTTAAATACATCCTTCCGTTTACACTGTATGGGCTCGCGGTTTTGGCTTTTACTAAATCCGGGGTGTTTACCTGGTTGCCGCTCGTGTATACATTTATAGGTATTCCTGTACTTGAAATAATGATAAAACCAGCAAGCAATAATTTATCTGCAATAGAAGAGGACATACTAAAGGTTAATCCTGTGTACGATTATATTTTATATGCTGTTGTTGTTTTCCAGTTTGTTGCATTATGGCTCTTTTTAAATAGTATGGTGGTTAAAGAAGCATCATTATCTGATACCATCGGCCGAGTTATTGCCATGGGATTGTTGTGCGGCATTTTTGGTATCAATGTAGCACATGAACTTGGGCACCGCGTAAATTTTGTAGAACAGCTTTTTGCAAAATCACTTTTGCTAACTAGTTTATACATGCATTTTTTTATTGAACACAACAAAGGGCATCATAAGCATGTTGCTACACCCCATGATCCAAGCACCGCAAAATTAAATCAAAGTTTGTACCGTTTTTGGCTGCAAACCTTACCTGGGACCTATTTGAGCGCTTGGCATATTGCAATAGCGGATGCTACTAAAAAAAATAAAACATTTCCAAAACTTAATAATGAAATGTTTTTATTTCAGCTGATTCAACTTGTATTTGTGATGGCGGTGTTTTATTTTTTTGGCGTAAAGGCAATGGTAGGATTTTTAATAGCAGCCTCTATTGGCGGTCTTTTACTCGAAGCCGTTAATTATATAGAGCATTATGGACTGCTCAGAAAAATAAATGAAACAGGAAAGTATGAGCGTGTGCTTCCTGAGCATAGTTGGAATAGCGATCATATTTTTGGCCGTTTATTATTGTTTGAATTAAGTAGACACAGTGACCACCATTATTTAGCATCCAGAAAGTATCAGATACTTAGAAGTATGGATCAGGCTCCTCAAATGCCTACGGGTTATCCGGGCATGATATTATTAGCGCTCGTTCCTTTTTGTTGGTTTGGCGTTATGGATAAGCAACTAAAAAAGTATGCCCCTGCACAGGGTGTTTAATGGATTACTATTTTTCGTATTTTGTTGATACAAAAAGGTATCTATGGCAAAGCAAAATATTTTTGATGCAATTGTAGTAGGCTCTGGTATTTCTGGAGGATGGGCTGCTAAAGAGTTAACAGAAAAAGGACTCAAAACAATTTTATTAGAACGTGGCCGTAATGTAGAGCATATTAAAGATTACGAGGGAACCGAAAAAAATCCGTGGGAGTTAGAACACCGCAACGGCACTACCCAAGAAGATAAAAAAAATTCACCCATACAAAGTAAGTGTTACGCTTACGACGAAGTTTCAAAAAAGTTTTTTGTAAACGATAACGATCATCCTTACAATCCAGTAAAACCATTTGATTGGATTAGAGGTAATCATGTTGGTGGTCGTTCACTGATGTGGGGACGTCAAAGCTACCGCTGGAGTCCACTCGATTTTGAATCCAACGCAAAAGATGGTCATGGCACTGATTGGCCTATTCGTTATAACGATTTAGCACCATGGTATAGTTATGTAGAAAAATTTGCCGGGATTAGTGGCAATCGAGATGGCTTGAGCATGTTACCTGATGGAGAGTTCATGCCTGCTATGGAAATGAACTGTGTAGAAAAGCTAGTTGCTGGTGAATTAAAAACAAAAATGGGCCGTCCTATGATTATTGGACGCTCTGCCAATCATACGGCAAAAATTGGAACGCGTGGTCCTTGTCAATTTAGAAATAAGTGTCATCAAGGTTGTCCTTTTGGTGGATATTTTAGTTCCAATGCAGCAACACTTCCGGCAGCTTTTGCAACAGGTAATTTAACACTCCGACCTGATGCCATCACCACCGAAATTTTATACGATAAAGAAACCGGCCGAGCAAAAGGTGTGCGCATTGTAGACTCGAACACCAATTTAACGGAAGAGTATTATGCAAAAATTGTTTTCTTAAATGCATCTACTTTAGGTACTTCACATATTTTGCTCAATTCTGTTTCGGAGGTTTTCCCGGAAGGTTTTGGTAACAGTAGTTTACAAGTAGGTCACAATTTAATGGACCACCATTATGGCGTGGGTGCTTCTGGAACCTATGAGGGGTTTTTAGATCAATACACCTATGGCCGAAGACCCAACGGTATTTATATTCCTAGGTTTAGAAATTTAGATGGCGGATCATCGGCGGGTTACCTGCGTGGATTTGGTTACCAAGGTGGCGCCGGAAGGGGAAGACAACAGGGTGAAGGTATTGGAGCGTCGTTTAAAGAAAGCATTACAGAAGCAGGCAATTGGTCGATGGGTATTGGCTCATGGGGTGAGCACTTACCATACTACGAAAACAAAGTAACACTTAGTAAAGACAAAAAAGACAAGTGGGGCTTACCGTTACTTGATATTGATTGCGAGTTCAAAGAAAATGAAATGAAGATGCGCGTGGACATGAAAAATAGCGCAGCAGAAATGTTAGAAGCAGCGGGGTTAAAAAATGTTTCTACCTATGATACCATGCCAGCACCCGGATTTTGTATTCATGAAATGGGAACGGCGCGTATGGGTAAAGACCCTAAAACCTCTGTGCTCAATAAGTGGAACCAAATGCACGATGCAAAAAATGTATTTATTACAGATGGTTCTTGTATGGCATCATCGGCGTGTCAAAACCCTTCATTAACGTATATGGCCCTTACTGCAAGAGCCACAGATTTTGCTGTTAGTGAATTAAAGAAAGGAAATTTATAATGCATTTTAATTGGCATAAGTGGTATAAACATAGTGTCGTATTTGTATTGTTACTCTGCGGCTTTGCAGGATTTGCGCAATCAAATCCAGAACACTGGGATGCTAGCTATTATACGGGGTATTCGGTACAAACATTTAAGCAATTACGCGCAGTACATAAAAAAATTGCAGGATCAAAATTTAATCACCGGTTATTAAATGCAGCTTTATTTTTTAGAACCAATGAAGAGCGGATCAAAAATAATTTACCCCAATTTAATTTTTCTATTGCACTAGAAAAAGCAGCACTAGGGCACTCAATAGATATGGTGCAACATAATTTTTATGCACATGATAGTCCAGTGCCTGGCAGTCAAAATATGACCGACAGGTTAAAGCGTGTTGGTGTCGACTACAGTACCTGTGCCGAAAACATTTATAATATTTTTGAAGAAGATCCTACGTATTGGTCGCTAGCTAGTAAGCTCGTAGAAGGTTGGATGAATTCGAGTGGGCATCGGCGCAATATTTTAAATCCAAACCTTAGGTATTTGGGTTGTGGCACTTGGCCCTATAATAATCCGGAGTGGCCAACCTATATGTGGTTTAAGTCTACGCAAGACTTTTCAGATAAGGACGCCCGTTAGTGCGATATAAGCCCTTGATTGACAATCAAATAAAAAACACTTTATATAAATTATTAATCTTATATAAATAAAACTAGATTTGTACTTCAATCATTTTGAATGTTCAGATCTCGGAAGCAGTTTTTATTGCTGTTACTTGTTGTAAGCTGCTTTGCTTGGTCTTGCAAGTCGGTACAGCCTCCCTTTTCTTCAAAAGGCAAAAACAATATCGAAGGTGAATCTTTTGTACTTGCTGATACTGCTTCTTCTAATTTTTTATTTACTTCTATTGTTAAAGGTTCGGTTAGGGTGCGCAGTACTTACCTACGCTCCGATTCGGGTTCTATCAATTACACAGAAGGTATTGATTTTGCCATCGATTATAAAAAAGGCACCATTGCAAGAACATTAAATTCCCGGATTCCTAATTATTCAAATCATCCTTTGTTTGGAAAAACCAATTTCAATCAAAACAACTTTTCAAATTATAGCAACAATCCCTATTTTATTTGGGTAGATTATACGACTAAAAAAAAGGATCAATTAGTTAAAACAACGGATCAAAGTAATTATTTAGCTGGGTTAAAAAATAAATTATTACGTGGAAGCCCTATAAACATTGTAAGTTCTGGGAACAGTATAGCAGCCGGTGGTGAGGCTTCACGTGAAGAATTGCGGTATCAAAATAGGTGGGTAGATTATTTAAAAAATCAGTATCCTAGCGCTACCATTCAATTAGAAGACGTTTCGTTACCAGGGTATACAACCGCCGAAGCGATTTTAAAATGGGACGCTACAGTGGGTCAAAAAAATCCTGATTTAATACTACTTGGCTGGGGTATGAATGAAGCAAATGAAGGAGGTATAACACCAAGTGAATATAAAAACAACCTTATTGCTTTAGCACAAAAAAGTAAGCAGTATAAAAATGCGGAAGTAGTTATTTATTCCTGTTTTAGACCCAATGAAAATTGGCGTTTTTACAGCCATAAAATGGATTTGTATACCCAGGCGGCAAAAGAAGCAGCAGCTGCCGCTAATTGTGCCTATGTAGATGTGTATGGTGTTTACGAAAAAGTGTTTGAACGAAAGGATCAGCCTTCGTTACTAGCTAATAATATTAACCATCCCAATAACTTTGGACACTGGCTGTATTTTAGTGCCTTTAAAAACTTGAAATTTTAATGACTGTCAGCAAGTATAAATAAAAAAGCCGCTCCTGTTAGAAGCGGCTTTTTTTGCTGTAGGGGGAGGGATCGAACCTCCAGAAGGCAGTTAGCTATAACACAAAGTTCAGTGGTCGACCCTGGTCGCTTATTGCTAAGCGGCTCTATGTTACGTTTATCCCGTTATCCTCACCCTCGAGACAAGAGGGCATGTTTGCCAAAAATTTCATCACCCCACAATAGATAAGAACTGTTTTGTTATTCATTAACAATGCAATGTTAAATCATTAGGCCTATTCGTTACAAATAATTTAATCAATAATCAAAAACTTTAGAAAAATATCAATAAATTGCTTTTATATTAAAATACTACTAAAAACACACCCTAATATGAACCCAAAATTGAATCTTGACAAACTCGATTTACAGATTATTCAGGAAATGATGGAGGATGCAGAAATTTCCTACGCCGATTTAGGTAAAAAACTCTTTGTTTCTGGAGGTACCATTCACGTGCGTATAAAAAAATTAGAGGAGATGGGTGTGGTAAAGGGAAAAAAATTATCTGTCGATCTTAAAGAACTTGGTTACGACGTTATTGCTTTTATTGGCATCTATCTCGAAAAAAGTTCATTGTATGATAGTGTTGCCAAGGAGTTAAAAAAAGTGCCACAAATTGTACGCTTAAATTATACGACTGGAAATTATAGCATGTTTGCAGAAATTGTTTGCAAAGACATTCAGCAGTTGCGTTATGTTTTACATGATGAGTTGCAAAAAATAAAAGGTATTGAACGAACAGAAACATTTATTTCACTCGAAGAAAGTTTGGTGCGCAGTGTGGTTGTTTCTCCACGATCCGAATAGTTATTTTTCACGCACATTAAAAGCGTCTCTTAATCCGTTTCCTAGTAAATTAAATGCTAGTACAAGTATCATAATGGCAATGCCAGGTGCTAGTGCAAGCGCCGGATTATGCGTAATAATAAAATTGTAATTTTCTTTAATCATTAGGCCCCAGCTGGGTTGTGGCGGTTGAACACCCACGCCTAAAAAACTTAAGCCAGCTTCAATTACAATCGCAGATGCAAAATTACTCGCAGCAATTACGAGTACGGGTCCAATAATATTGGGTAAAATATGTAAAAAAATAGTGCGTGCATTGGAGTAGCCAAGTACTTGTGCCGCTTCAATAAATTCTCTGTTTTTAATGGCCATTACCTGACCGCGCACAAGCCTTGCAACATTCACCCACATGGTTAATCCAACGGCAATAAACACTTGCCAAAATCCTTTTCCTAAAACAAGTGTAATCGCAAACACCAAAAGTAATGTTGGGATGCTCCAAATAACATTGATAAACCACATAATGCATTCATCTATCCAGCCTCTATAAAATCCAGCTAATGC
>JBEGUD010000190.1:0-3019 GCA_041179065.1 Bacteroidota bacterium
TTAGAGGAATTATTAAAGGATAAAAAATTTGGTACTGTGGGTGCCGTAGCTTGTGATAGCAACGGAAATATTGCTGGTGCAACATCTACAGGTGGTATGACCAATAAAAAATATGGACGTATTGGAGATAGTCCAATTATTGGTAGTGGTACTTATGCCAATAATAAAACATGCGCTATTAGTTGTACCGGTCATGGCGAAATGTTTATTCGTTCAGTAGCCGCATATGATGTTAGCTGCTTAATGGAATATAAGGGACTTAGTTTGCAAGCGGCTATGGAAGTAGTGGTGCATGAAAAATTAATGGCACTTAATGGAGAGGGTGGTATGATTGGCGTGGATGCTAAAGGCAATACGGCCATGGTATTTAATAGCGCAGGCATGTATCGGGCTTTTAAAAATAGTAAAGGCGAATCGGCTACCGCGATTTATAAATAAATAACAATGAAAAAAACGGCTGTAATTGTTGCTGGTGGTTCAGGTGTAAGAATGGGTACGGATGTGCCAAAGCAGTTTTTGCATCTGAAGGGTAAGCCCATTATATGGCATACCGTTCAACAGTTTATTTACGCCTACTACGATATTCAAATTGTACTTGTATTACCGGCTTCCTATTTAGCGGAAGCTGCTACCTATTTTGAAACAGCTCAACTTGCACATATACAATTTGTGGAGGGAGGCGCTACTCGTTTTGAATCCGTAAAAAATGGCTTGCAGGTAGTAAAAGAGCCAGGCGTGATTTTTGTGCATGATGGCGTAAGGTGCCTGGTATCAAGTGATCTTATTAAAAACTGCTACGAAGAGGCATTGGTTCACGGTTCTGCAATACCGGCTGTTACCGCCACTGATAGCATTAGGCTCATTTCTGGTGAATCGCACCATGTAGTTGACCGAAATATGGTTAAAATCATACAAACCCCACAAACATTTTTAAGCAGGGTTTTATTGCCTGCTTTTGAGCAGCCCTACCAGGCCAGCTTTACGGATGAAGCCACAGTGGTAGAAGCGGCTGGCCATACCGTTCGTTTAATAGAGGGGGAGTATAGTAACCTTAAAATTACACGCCCCCAAGATTTAATTGTGGCGGAATCCCTTTTTTAGAAAAAAAGTGGCTTTAGTGCTCAATATTTCTTAAATTTGTATCAATGACGCAAGTATTAAATAACAAGTGGTGGTGGCATACAAACTCTAATCGGGGATTGTAATGGCGCGTCCACTACTTTTTGAATAATTTCAAAAGCCCCGACCATAAGTCGGGGCTTTTTATTTATACCTTATGAAAAAAATTGATTTACGTACAGAGAGTAAAAGAATGTTAGCGGATGTATATACACCCGTTAGTATCTACCTGCGTTTAAGAGACCGTTTTAGAGACACTATTTTATTGGAAAGTACCGATGCGCACGTTGCTGAAAATAGCTACTCTTTTATCTGTATTAATGCGATTGGTGGTATTGAAGTAAAGGATGCAAAAACAATCGAAATAAAGTATCCAAATCAAGATCCCATAAAGCAGGAAGCCCATCAAATTGACAATCAGTTGTGGAATTATATGCAGGGCTACCAGGTAGTACCTCATACGCACAAAGAAACAAATTTTGCCCAGGGCTTATTTGGATATACTAGTTTTGATGCTATTCCATTATTTGAAACCATTGCGTTTTCTGATACAAAAAAAACAAATATTCCACTCATTAGGTACCGTTTGTATCAGTACGTCATTGTATTTGATCATTACAAAGACGAACTCTTTATTTGTCAAAATTTATTGGCAAATGAGCAGGCCGATACCTCTCTCATCGAATCGCTTATTCGAAACAAAGACGTGCCGCAATTTCCATTTACGCCTGTTGGTGATGAGCGTTCAAATATAACAGACGAGGCTTATAAAGCCATGGTAGAAAAAGGTATTCAACACTGTTTACGTGGGGATGTTTTTCAAATTGTACTCAGTAGACGTTTTGAGCAATCCTTTAAAGGAGATGAGTTTAATGTGTACAGGGCACTCCGCAGTGTAAATCCTTCGCCTTATTTATTTTTCTTTGATTATGGCGATTATAAATTAATGGGGTCGTCTCCAGAGGCGCAGTTAATTGTTCGTAACAATAAAGCAGTGATGCACCCCATTGCAGGTACTTTTAAAAGAACAGGTAATGATGAAGAGGATAAAGCGCTTTCAGTAAAATTACTAGAAGACGCCAAAGAAAACGCCGAGCATGTGATGCTTGTAGATTTGGCGCGCAATGATTTGAGTAGATCATGTACAGCGGTAACTGTAAGTCAGTTCAAGCAGGTGAAATTTTATTCGCATGTAATTCATCTTGTAAGTGAAGTGGTTGGAACATTAGGGGATGCTGCAAATCCGTTTAATGTGCTCGCACAAACTTTTCCGGCTGGCACATTAAGTGGTGCGCCAAAATTTAAGGCATTAGAAATCATTGACGGCTTGGAGCCAACGGCTCGTGGCTATTATGGTGGAGCCATTGGTTTTGTTGGATTTAATGGTGATTTTAACCATGCCATTATGATACGTAGCTTTTTAAGTAAAGACAATACACTTTATTACCAAGCTGGCGCAGGTGTTGTTGTTTCCTCAAATCCTGAAAGTGAATTACAAGAAGTGAACAATAAATTAAATGCATTAAAAAAAGCAGTGGTGTTAGCTGCTGGAATATAAAAGTAGTGGGTATGAAAATATTGGTTTTTGATAATTATGATTCTTTTACGTACAACCTCGTACACCTCGTTGAAAAAATAACGAATCAGAAAGTGACGGTTGTTAGAAATGATCAAATGGATCTTGATGATGTTGCAGGGTATGATAAAATTATATTGTCTCCAGGGCCTGGTATACCTTCTGAAGCAGGTTTATTATTGCCCCTTATCAGGCAGTATGCCGCGTCTAAGTCTATACTTGGTGTTTGCCTTGGTCATCAAGCCATTGGGGAAGCATTTGGCGCAACCCTGGAAAATTTATCTACGGTTTACCATGGTGTTGCAACGCCCATTACAATTGATA
>JBEGUD010000191.1:0-14109 GCA_041179065.1 Bacteroidota bacterium
CTAAATTAAAAGACCAAACTTGCTATGGATGGAACCTTGCAGGCACAGATAAAGAAGTATTACAAAAAGTAGATAACAAAATTCAATTGAGTTATTTACTAGAAGCATACAAACTGTTTCCAGAAAAAGAGAAGTTTTTTATTACGCCAAAATCAGGTAAGCCCACCGATTATTTCTTTAACAAACTTGCAGGAAATGATGCGCTTCAAAAACAAATCATTGCTGGCAGTTCAGAAAAAGAAATTAGAGCAAGTTGGGCAGAAGGACTTAATGCTTTTAAGAAAATTAGAAAGAAATATTTACTCTACACAGATTTTGAATAAGGCTTAGCACTATGAATCCAAAGGATACACGTATTGTTTTTATGGGAACACCCCCTTTTGCTGTTGCTTCATTAGACGCACTAGTAAAAGCGGGTTTTAATATTGTGTCGGTAGTTACAGCGCCGGATAAGCCAGCTGGCCGAGGACTTCAATTGCAACAAAGTGCAGTAAAAAAATATGCTGTAGAAAACAACTTGCCAGTATTACAACCTACAAAATTAAAAGATCCTGAATTTACAGCGGCTTTAAAAGTTTTAGATGCACAGCTATTTGTAGTAGTTGCTTTTAGAATGCTTCCAGAAATTGTTTGGGACATGCCGCCCATGGGTACCATTAATGTTCACGGATCTCTACTGCCATCATATAGAGGTGCAGCACCCATTAACTGGGCAGTTATCAATGGCGAAAAAGAAACAGGCGTAACCACTTTTAAATTAAAGGCCGCCATAGACACGGGCAATATTTTACTACAAGACAAATTACCAATTAGCGAATCTGATACTGCTGGTACTATTCATGATACAATGATGGTACTTGGCGCCAACCTTTTAGTAAAAACACTAACTGGACTTATTAATAATACATTGGTTGAAAAAGACCAGGAAGCCATTATTAACCAGGACCCTTCCCTGTTAAAACACGCGCCTAAAATATTTACCGAAACCTGTACCATTGATTGGGCTCAGGACGCTGCTAGCATTTATAATTTAATTAGAGGGCTCTCCCCATTTCCGGGTGCACTTACTAAACTTGACGATAAAATTTTAAAGATTTTTGAATCTACCAAAGAAATATGCAGTCATGCAAACAAAATAGGATCTGTTAGTACAGACAGTAAAACCTACTTAAAATTTGCCTGTGCAGACGGCTACATTCATGTGCTTGACTTACAACTAGAAGGCAAAAAAAGAATGAAAGTAGCCGATTTTTTAAGAGGCTATAAAATAAATACAGGGCATTAAAATTACTTCGTAAGCGCTGATTTCAATTCTTCTAAAGAAACAATCCCTTCTTTTTTCCAACTGAGCTTTCCGTTTTTATATACCATAAAAGTAGGAAGCACTGCTGCCCCAATTTCTTTCATAACATCAAGATCTCTACCACCGTCTACTTTTAAAAAAGTATACTTTCCTGGTAAAGATTTGGACAACGCATCTAATACTGGTTCCATTTTTTTACATGGCGGACACCACTCTGCGCCTACATCTACGAGTACTATGTTATTAGTTGAGATAGTGGCATTAAATGCTTTACTAGAAAGTGCTACTACGCCTTCTTGCCTTACAACCGGCTTGCTAGCTGCATTCCAAGCAGTTATGCCGCCTTGCAAATTAACCACTTCTTTAAACCCTTGTTCTTGTAACCAAACTGCAGCTTGTGCACTTCGACCTCCACCTGCACAATACACCAACAGTGTTTTATTTTTGTCTAGATATTTAGTGCGTTCTGCAAACTGCGCTTTATCGGTCCAGTCGGCTTGTAAAACATTTTTTAAATGTCCTCCATTATATTCACCTGCCGTTCTCACATCTAACACTTGCACACCACCTGCATTTATTTTTTGCTCAAATGCATTGGCATCTACATTTTGCGCATTAGAATTGCAAGACAGTAAAAAAAACGCGGTACTTAAGATATATAAAATTCTATTTTTCATAGGTATGATTTAAGCTTTTAAAATTCGCCATTCTTGCGGATAATAATTATTAATTCGATTCGGTAAAATTTTTGCCCATCCTAACCCAAGTCCATTGTAGCGCATCAAATTCCAACCTTTTTCGCCACTACAATTAAATTCGGCTCTTCTAAGATACGAAAGCGCCTGCTCTTTATCCAAATCAACCTTGTTAAATGTTTGAAGTGGCAAATAACTTAGTGCGTATTCGTGTGCAGGTATAAAATCTTTTCCCTTTAATTCACCAATAGATACGCCCGCTTTTTTAATATACAACTGAGAAGCAAGCTGTAAAATACTTGATTCGAACACCGCAGGAATCGCTTTAATCATACCAGATTGTAAAAAAGTGGCAACCGCATCATTAGCAGGCAAAACCGCTGCTAATTGTTCCTGCATTTTTTTGGTTAATTTTTCGAGAACGGCCTCTTTAGATTTAAAACTCGTAAGTGCAACACCTACTTCTTTTTCTTTTTTAAAGGCCGCGATAAAAAAACCTTCCCCCCTAATTTGATCTGGATAAAAACGGTAACCCGGAGCTTTAGAAATAGGAGCAGCAGTTTCTACGATGCCTTCGTAATTGTTTATATCAATTACTTGTGGTGTTAAACCCATTTCGTTTACCAACCAGTCTGCAATATGTTCATCTTCCTGTGGATCATAAGAACAAGTCGCATAAATAAGTGTTCCACCGAGTGCCAGCGCCGGTAATGCGTCCGCTAAAATACGCTGTTGGCGCTGTGCGCAAAGTGCCACAAGGTCTGTACTCCATCCTTCCATGGCGGAAGGATCTTTTCTAAAAAGCCCACTCCCACTACATGGCGCATCTACTACCATCACATCAAAAAACTGAGGTAGTGACTGAAAATGCGAGGGATCATTGTTTGTAACCACCATATTATGCGCTCCCCATTTACTTGTATTTTCTACAAGCACAGCAGCGCGCTGCTTAATTACTTCGTTAGAAACAACCAGTCCATTTTCAAAATAACTACTTAATAAAGTAGACTTCCCGCCAGGAGCCGCACACAGGTCAAGTACTTTTAAGCCATTACTATCCCCTACAACTTGCGAAAGCGCCTGCCATAAAAACATACTACTTGCGTCTTGCACATAATAAGCGCCAGCATGAAAATTAGGATCTAGTGTAAAAGAAGGACGCGCCTTTAAATAATGCCCGTGCGTGCACCAAGGCACTGAACTTGCATGTTCAAATAAAATTTGATTCGGCTTTTTATTTGGATTTACACGAATAGCCGTAACGGTTTCGCCGCTACCATGCACTGCTTCAAAAGCAGCTTTATTAAATCCTACTACCCCTTCTAAAGTTTGTAAAAATGGTGCAGGTAAAGACAAATTATAAAGATTTAATTTCGGCTACTAATTTTTGTAGCGCAGCTTTTGCATCACCAAATAACATAGAAGTTTTAGGCTGGAAGAACAATTCATTTTCGATGCCAGCATAACCAGGCTTCATACTCCTCTTATTAACGATCACTGTTTTAGCCTGTTCAACTTCTAAAATTGGCATACCATAAATTGGAGAAGCAGGATCTGTTTTAGCAGCTGGATTTACTACGTCGTTCGCACCTAAAATAAGTACCACGTCTGTAGATTTAAATTCGTCATTGGCTTCTTCCATTTCAATGAGCTTATCATAGCTAACATCTGCTTCTGCTAATAACACGTTCATATGACCTGGCATACGACCTGCCACTGGATGAATGGCGTATTTTACATCAACCCCCTTATCTTCTAATAATTTTTCTAGTTCATGACAAACGTGTTGCGCCTGCGCAACCGCTAAGCCATAACCAGGAACAATAATAACTTTGTTGGCATAACTCATACACACAGCCGCATCAGAAATAGATATTTCTTTGTAAGCACCTTGAGCGCCAGCAGCAGCAGATGCACCACCAGCAGCATTTCCACCAAATGAGCCAATTAACACATTGGTTAAGCTTCTATTCATGGCCTTACACATAAGCACCGTTAATAAAGTACCAGCTGCACCTACTAAGATACCGCCCGTTAACATAACGCTGTTGTCGTATAAGAATCCACCGCAAGCTGCGGCTACGCCGGTAAAAGAGTTTAATAATGAAATTACAACTGGCATATCGGCACCACCAATAGGAAGTACAAATAGTACACCATAAATAAGTGCCGCCACTAAAATGCCGTAAAACAATACATAGTTACTGCTATCAATAGCTACTACTAAATAACCTGCAACGGCAAGTGTTGCAAAAAATAAAACAAGGTTAAAAACCTGTTGTCCTTTAAAAGAAAAATCTTTGATTTTACCATTGAGCTTACCCCATGCAATAATACTACCTGCAAAAGATACCGCACCAATAATAAGTCCTAAAAATATAGTTAGCAAAGTGCCCTCTGTTGGAGCTACTTGATCAGGATGTTCGCCACTATATAAAGCAGCAATATGACCAAACTCAATAACAGAAATTAAAGCAGCACACGCACCACCCATACCATTAAATAAACTTACAAGCTCTGGCATGGCCGTCATTTTAACACGCTTTGCAGCAAGTGTTCCAACAACAGTCCCGAGTATCAACGCACCAAAAATCCAGCCGTAGTTATGTAAACCCACACCATTTTCTTGGTATAAAAATATAGTGCCAAAAATGGCGATAAACATACCTACCGCAGCTACCATATTGCCCTTACGTGCAGACTCTGGATGTGATAACATTTTAAGTCCAATAATAAATGTAAGGGACCCTATTAAATAACAAATTGTAAGTATACTTAATTCCATAAATGATGTATTTGATGCTACAATGGCAGCTACCTTGATTACTTCTTTTTCTTAAACATTTCTAACATGCGGTCTGTAACTACAAAACCACCTACCACATTTAATGTACCAAGCACCACGGCCAAAAAGCCAATGATGAGTGTTACATAATGTCCTGGCTCAACTTTGCCCATTACAATGATGGCGCCAATAATAACAACACCATGAATGGCATTGGCTCCACTCATAAGTGGCGTGTGTAATACACTTGGCACTCTACCAATTACTTCGATGCCTAAAAAAATCGAAAGCACCACAATGTATATGATGTCGATATGTGCTTGTGCCCAATTTAAAATTGCTTCCATATTATTTTTTCAAAAAAATTAATTGATCAGTGCTGCTACCCTTTCGTTTGCTACAGCACCTTCGTGTGCGATGCAACAACCTTTTACTAAATCATCCTCAAAATTTAATTCGAGTGCTCCTTCTTTGGTGATGATGAGTTGCAAAAAGTTTAAAATATTTTTACCATATAATTTACTTGCATCAGAAGGCATGTCAGAAGCCAAATTACTATTACCCAAAATAGTTACCCCTTCATAAACAATGGTTTCATTGTTTTTTGTAACAGCAGTATTACCTCCTGTAGCAGCCGCTAAATCTATCACCACACTTCCTGGCTTCATAGACTTTAACATAGCGTCGGTAATTAAAATCGGCGCTTTTTTACCAGGAATTTGAGCCGTTGTAATAATGATATCTGCTTTTGCAATAGACTCTGCAAGTCTTTGTTGTTGTCTTTGTTTAAATTCATCGGATTGTTCTACCGCATAACCACCCGCTTTAGATGCATCGGCGGCACCCTCTACTTCAATAAATTTAGCACCAAGGCTCATTACTTCTTCTTTCACCTGTGGTCTTGTATCTGATACTTCTACAACAGCGCCGAGTCTTTTAGCTGTTGCAATAGCTTGAAGCCCTGCAACACCTGCACCAATAATCACCATTTTAGCCGGCGGAATACTTCCTGCGGCTGTCATAAACATAGGAAAGTATTTTGGAAACATGGTAGCAGCTAATAACACCGCTCTGTAACCTGCAATATTAGCTTGGCTACTTAACACGTCCATACTTTGTGCACGTGTGGTACGCGGAATCATATCCATACTAAACAAGCTCGCTTTTTTATCGATGGCTTGTTTTACAAGATCTGTATTAAACAAAGGCTGAAATGTTCCAAGTACAACGGCACCAGGTTTTAGTTGTGCCATTTCGGCGCTAGAAAGTGGATTGATAGAAAGTACAAGATCTGCTGTAGACAATACAGAAGCACGGTCTTTTACAGTTACGTTTTTGTCGGCGTAGGTAGCGTCGGATGCATAGGCTGCATTTCCTGCTCCGGTTTCTACTAATACGTTTACTTGCTTTGCCACCAAAACAGCTGCCTGCTCCGGTAATAACGATACACGTTTATCGTTGTTGGTTTCTTTAAGTATTCCAAGAATCATGTGCAAATTTACTTAAATATTGGATAGGCCTTTTATTAATTCTTCTTAAAAACGGATGGAAACATGCTGTTTTTGAGCAAATTCCTTTCTAAAAAAAACAACCCCAATAAAAAATAGATCGATGCTTAGGCTAACTCTCGGGTGTGCACTTATTTGAGCCCAAGCCTGCTCCATTTCGACGCTCCAGTGGATATCGTCAAAAACGAGGATGGAATTTTCATGGACCGCTTCTAAAATGGCCTCAAAATAAGCCATGGTTGGCTTAAAGGCGTGATTGCCGTCTATAAAGGCAAAGTCAATGCTTTTACCCTGTTCGAGCCATTTGGGTAGTTGTGTATCAAAATTGCCTTCCAGTAATATGATGTTTTTGAGCCCCAACAACTGATGGTTCTGCCCCGCTATTTGTGCCACAGCACTTGAACCCTCAAAAGTGGTTACTGTGGCTGCCGGATTGGCTGATGCTAAATACGCCGTTGTGATACCTAGTGAAGTGCCAAGTTCAATAATTTGCTTGGGTGCATAAAAATCAATCATTCTAAATAAAAGCTGACTGTATTTTGCGGGCTTTAACGACCCTTTTGCAACTGCACTTATTTTTCTGGTATTGGTTTTTGCAACGCGCGAACCTGCGCCAAAATCTTCGATTTCGATGGTATTATGATTTGACAACAAATCCAGTCTGATTTTTTCGATCGCATCAAATGCATAAAAATTTCGACGGTCATTTAATACACGCGTAATAAATTCAAAAACAAATGGAGAATGTACGCCATGTCCTTTACCGTTAGCCGCTGTACATAAATAGCGTAAATATTTTATTGCTAACGTAAAGTGTCCATACATAAATAAAGTAGTGGTATTTTATTTGCGAAGCCAGGTTTGAAAAGAAAAACCATATGCATGTTTTTCATGCGCCGCATGTGACACTTCATTGGATAAAGCAAAGTCCGAATTGTCTATTTCTGGAAAAAAAGTATCGCCATCAATAACCGCATCAACACGGGTCATGTATATTTTATTGGCCTTAGACATCGCCTGCGCATATATTTCGCCGCCACCTGCAATAAACACTTCGTTGTAATCAGATTCTTTTGCAAAAAATAGCGCGTCTGCTAAAGAATGCACCACAACAACACCTTCATGCGACCAATCCTTTTGTCTGGTAATAATAATATTGACCCTTCCGTTGAGGGGCTTTCCACCAAGGGATTCAAAGGTTTTACGCCCCATCACCACAGGCATGGCCCAGGTAGTTTGCTTAAAAAATTGAAGGTCTTTGGGAAGGTGCCACAACAACTGATTGTCTTTTCCAATGGCATTGTTAGTGCCGGCCGCAACAATTAATGAAACAATCATAGGAGTTGTTAAAAGTAAATATAATTAAATAGCAACCGGCGCCTTAATACCTGGATGGCACTGGTAATTTTCTATGGTAAAATCTGAAAAGTCAAAACCAAAAATATCTTTTACCGCCGGATTGATTTTTAAAGTAGGAAGTTCAAAAGGCGTTCTACTTAATTGCAATTTTGCCTGCTCGATGTGATTGTTGTACAAATGCACGTCGCCAAAACTGTGCACAAAATCGCCGCATTCTAAATCACAAACCTGCGCTATCATCATGGTTAAAAGTGCATAGGATGCAATATTAAAAGGAACCCCTAAAAACACATCGGCACTACGCTGATACAACTGACAACTTAGTTTACCATCCGCTACATAAAACTGAAACAAGGTATGACAAGGCATGAGCGCCATTTTTGGAAGCTCTGCCACGTTCCATGCACTCACAATAAGTCGTCTACTATCAGGTGTTTTTTTGATTTGCTCTATAAGCTGAGTGATTTGATCTACAACTACCCCATCCGCTCCTTTCCAACTGCGCCACTGCTCACCATAAACCGGACCTAGTTCACCAGCTTCGTTAGCCCATTCGTCCCAGATTGAAACACCATTTTCTTTTAAATATTTGATATTGGTGTCCCCTTTTAAAAACCACAATAGTTCATAAAAAATACTTTTTACGTGCAGCTTTTTTGTGGTCACCATTGGAAAACCTTTTTGCAAATCAAAGCGCATTTGATAGCCAAAACAGCTCCTGGTTCCAGTGCCTGTTCTGTCCGTTTTTTCGGTACCGTTATCTAAAATATGTTGGAGTAATTGTAAGTATTGCTGCATGGCTGCAAATTACACCATCAAGTGGGATGTTTAGAGCCAAAATAGAATTTGGGGAGAATCTGTGAATTAGATACAAAAGCGGCTACACCGCAGTGTTTACAGGGACTTACGCCTTGCTAACTCACGCTTTAATTGCAATAATTCACGGCCGGTTTGACCACTTACACTCGTATTTTCTTGTGCCCTGCGCATGAGGTAAGGAATCACATCTTGAATAGGACCAAAAGGAAGGTACTTGCTTACATTAAAGCCTTCTTTGGCAAGGTTAAAAGTGATGGTATCACTCATGCCATATAGTTGCGAAAAATGTACATGTGGATGATTGTGCGGCAACATCAT
Organism: Bacteroidota bacterium; assembly: GCA_041179065.1. Taxonomy (GTDB): domain Bacteria; phylum Bacteroidota; class Bacteroidia; order Chitinophagales; family Chitinophagaceae; genus Sediminibacterium. Next base: position 8,788 of record JBEGUD010000191.1, read on the forward strand.
TTCATCCAATAATTTAGCGCCTAATAAATTGCTTTGCTCATTGTGTGATGCAATAATTACAGCGGTAGAATGAATATGATCCATGCAAAAGCGAACCGCTTCGTCATAGTCAGCGTCGGTGGCTTCTTTAGATGCTTGAATAGGCGACTGTCTGTTTTTTTCAAGGGCTACTGCACGCTCTTTTTCCATGTACGCACCGCGTACTAATTTTAAACCCAAAACAAAACCTTGCGCTTCAGCAATTTGATGTGAGATGCGTAAAAAATGTAAACGGTCGTGACGGTATAGTTGAATGGTATTAAAAACAACGGCTTTTTGTTTGTTAAACTCCGCCATCATTTCGATCGTTAATCTATCGATCGGATCTTGAATCCAACTTTCTTCGGCATCCACTAATACACCAATATTTTTTTCGGCGGCAGCTTCACAAATCGCATACATACGCTCTCTCACTCTATCCCAGGCAGCCAGTTCTATTTCATTGTCATGAATCCCACTTCGTAAACGAGGTGCTTCATGAAGTGTTTGCAATAGTTCATGACTTGCAAGACCCGTTACTTTAATACTAATAAATGGAATATTTTTTTGTGTGGCTGCATGATTGATGACATCAATAAAAACCTGCGTGGCATGATCAAAACTTTCTTCGCCTTCTTTACCTTCTACCCCATAATCTAAAATAACATCCACGCCATGCTCCGCTAACATTTGAGCTACTGGAATGGTTTCTGCTAGTGTTTCGCCGCCAACAAATTGTTTGAATATGGTGTTTCGAATAATGCCTTTAATAGGAAGTCCTGCTTTTAAAAGCACAGGCACTAGCCTTGTACCCATCTGAACAAGTTTTGGGTAACCCATAAAACCAAATAAAAGCTTTGCACTTTTTAAAGCCTTTGTAGACTTATAGGCAAATGCATTTTGGGTATTCTCAAATGAAATATTCATCGCTAACAGTTGTTCGTGACCGCGAATATCGGAACAGGTCGCAATATAAAAAATAATTTATAGCAGGTAGCTTAAAAAGAAAGACTAGGCTATCTATATAGCCTGGTGGTTAAATGGCTGTAACACCATTTCGCTCACTACCCCCGATCTTGGCTGCTGGCACAAAAACCAGATGGCCCTGGCAGCTTCTTCCACCACAATCATTTTATCTTTTTGTACACGGAGGTCGATGGTGTCCCAAAATGGACTGTCCACCCCACCCAAAAACAAATTGGTGATTCTGATTTCGGTGCGTTTTACTTCTTCTCGAATGCTTTGCATCATACCAACAATGCCATATTTACTAGCACTATAAGCAGCTGCACCGGCCATAGGCACTTTACCCAAAACACCCGGAATATTGATAATAAGGCCTTTTTTTGCTTCTTTCATAGCAGGCATCACCGCTTTTACGGCGTTAAAACTGCCCACTAAATTAATTTGAAGGGAATCCATAAAGTCTTGATGCGTAAGTGTTTCTAGAGGCTTAATAATACCAACGCCCACAGCATTGATAAGGATATCCACCCCACCACCAGCTACCACTTGAGCTACCGCAGCATCAACAGCTGCAGCATCTGTAATATCTACTGTAAAATATTGACCAGCTGGAACCGATAATTGAACCGCCAAGTCTTGGAGTTTTTGCGCATTTCGAGCCAACAAAAACACGGTAGCGCCCCCGCCAATTAATAGTTCAGCTACTTTAGCGCCAATGCCGCCTGTTGCACCAAATAAGAGTACGCGTTTACCTTTTATCGTTTCCATGACTTTGTTTTTGAGTATAACAAGACATGGCCTATTTTGTTTGGCTATCAATAAAATAAGGACCGTATTAAATAATTGCAGAAATTGGGGCATGGAAATTTTAAAAATAGAGGTCTATAAATATTCAATTCCGATGGTGCCGTTTACGATTGCAACGGGCACCATGCATTTTGCACAAAACCTACTTATTCGCATACACACAAATGCAGGGCATATTGGAGTTGGCGAGTGCTCTGCCTTTCCCATGATTGTTGGTGAAACGCAGGCTACATGTTACGAAATGGCAAAAGATTTTGCAGCCATTTGGAAACATAAAAACGCCCTTGATATAGACGCAAGACTTGCAGAACTTGATTTATTTACGGCACGGAACTATACCGCCAAAAGTGCCTTTGATATGGCCCTTTATGATTTGGCAGCTAAACATGCAGGGCTTCCTCTGTACAAGTATTTAGGTGGAAAAATAAAAGATATTGAAAGTGATTTAACCATTGGAATAGACACACCACAAAACATGGCGGACACCGCTGCAAAATTTATTGCAGATGGCGTGCGTATGATTAAAGTAAAACTTGGCAAAGATCCAGCAACCGATATTGCGCGTATTCAAAAAATTAGAGAAGCTGTTGGACCAAATATTATACTTCGTATAGACGCCAATCAGGGATGGTCTTATGATGATGCGGTTACTGCACTTACCGGACTTGGCGCATATGATATACAGTTTTGCGAACAACCCATGCGCACTTGGAACGATCATTTATTGCCTGCACTACGTGCCATTTCTCCCATTGCGATTATGGCAGACGAAAGTGTGTATACCCATCATGACGCCGAAAGAATGATTGCTAATAAAGCATGTACTTATATCAATATTAAACTGGCCAAAAGTGGTGGCATTAAAGAAGCACTTGCTATTAACAAAGTGGCAGAAGCCGCTGGCATCCCTTGTATGATGGGCGGTATGCTAGAAAGTAGACTTGCCCTCAGTGCAAAAGTACACCTTGCCATGAGCCTTGATAATATTAAGTTTTACGATTTAGATACTTGCTTACTTGGTCATAAAATAGATCCTGTTACTGGCGGGGCTATTTACAAAGGCATGCATTTGGAACTGAGTGATGCAAATGGCATTGGCGCCGATGTGGACCCCGCTTTTTTACAAACATTGGAACAGGTTGTTATCTAGTTTACGCATCTTGAACAAATACGCATTGGCTTTGTTACCTTTGATATAAATACGAATAACGATGGAAGCAAAAAAAGCGAGTGAGAGTTTTATTGTAATGAATGAACTGGTTCTTCCAAACGACACCAATACTTTTGGCAATTTAATGGGAGGACGACTCATGTACTGGATGGATATTGCATCAGGTATGGCCGCAGGTAAACATTGCAACCTACCAAGCATGACCGCTTCTGTAGATAATTTAAGTTTTAAAAATCCAATTAAGCTAGGAAACATTGTGCATATAGAAGCACATGTGTGTAGGGCTTTTACAACTTCCATGGAAATTTATGTAAAAGTGTGGGGCGAAGATTTACAAAAGCAAGAAAAATACGAAAGCAACGAAGCCTATTTTACATTTGTTGCACTAGACCCTAATAACAGACCTACTGCAGTTCCGCAATTAATTCCTGAAACCGATTTTGAAAAAAGATTGTTTGATGGAGCACTTAGACGCAGACAACTTCGCTTGATACTTGGCGGGAAAATGAAGCCAGATGACGCCAATGAATTAAGGGCTCTTTTTATTAAGGAGTAATTAGTTGATGTTGCTGCTTTCAGTTGTTGCGCTTACTATTGTTCCGCTTACTTTTCTAATTGCGCGAGTAAATGATGCCTTCCCTTTAGCATGTATTCTTTACTCTGCTCAATAGCGTCCATCACCTGAGAAAGTATTTCCTCTACAGGCGCTGTATAGTCAATGACCATGGGCTCTTTAAAACGCACAGACAGTACCGTTCCACGCTTTTTAAAGTTGAGTCCTTTTTTATCAAATGCTCTCCAAAAACCATTGATCACAACAGGTATTACAACCGGCTGGTTGTTTTTAATAATATGCGCCGTTCCCTTTCTACCCGGTGCAAAAGGTTTTGTTGTTCCTTGTGGAAATGTAATCACCCAGCTGTGGTTTAAAGCCTGATCTATTTTTTGGGTATCGGCACTGTCTCTTTCTCTTGATACATCTTTACCTTCGGCACGCCATGTTCTTTTAACAGTTAGGGTACCGCAAAGCTTAAATAGTTTTGTGAGCCAATTGGCATTCATGGTTTCAGCGGCAGCCACCATGTAAACATTGGTAAATGGATTGAGTAAATAAAAAGGAAGACCTAGCCTATTGTGCTTTCTCCATTTAACTGCACAAAAAATATGAACGAAAGCAATTACATCCGCAAAATAAGTTTGGTGATTGCTTACAAATAAAACATTTTTTTTAGGGAGGTTAAATAAGTTTTCGGTGCCTTCTATTTTTACTTTATTTATTAAAACCAAACCAGGATATGTAATAAAACCAACCACCGCATATAGCACCGTGCGTATTACCCGAATATGTCTAAATCGATCTATTAATTTCATAACAACACATTAAACATGTAATGCAAAATAAGGAATGTAAACAAATTGTTATGCTTTTGTTTAAAATTACATTGGTTTAGGTTAAATTACAAGGCAGTAAACCTATTTTTGTGCATAAATAAAAAGCAGCATGCAACTAGACACCGTAATATTTGACATTGATGGACTACTTGTAGATAGTGAGCCGCTGTGGAATCATGCAGCTGCCGAAGTGTTTAAACAGTATGGCGTAAACTTAACCGAAGAACAGTATAATTCAACAACCGGGCTGCGCACCAAAGAATTTGTACAATGGTGGTTTAACTATTTTAATATTGGTGATACCGAATTAAAAGTGGTGGAAAAAAAGATTGTAGAATTAGTTCTACAAAAAATAGAATCTACAGGCAACATGATGCCAGGCGTACCCTATATTTTTGATTTTTTTCAGAAAAGAAATTTTAAAATCGGGTTAGCGACTTCGTCGCCGCCAGAACTGATTGAGCTAGTTATAAAAATGACAGGGATTGGACCTTATGTAAAAGCAGCAGCATCTGCCGAAGACTTACCATATGGCAAGCCCCACCCACAAGTATATTTAAATTGCGCGAGCATGCTCGGCTCCCACCCAACGCACTGTCTTTGCTTCGAAGACTCTTTTAATGGACTCGTGGCCGCAAAAGCAGCACGCATGAAATGTGTGATTGTACCGCATGTGACCCAGCAAAAAGATGAGCGTTTTGGCGCCGCTGATTTAAAAATATCTTCACTTCAAAATTTTGGTGAGCTACATTTAAATTTAGTGAGCTAGATTTTACTGCTGCTTTTTTGCGCAACGCTTCGATATTTTTGCGCACTGATTAAAATTTTGCGCACGAAAAAATTTTACCCAACAAAAATGCCCCGCTACGCGGGGCATTTTGCATTTTATAAAAAATTTCTCGAACCTTATTTTTTTAAGTTAGGATGCGGTGCACTTGTTGCGCCGTTACCTGCTTCGGTGGTACCAA
>JBEGUD010000192.1:0-6294 GCA_041179065.1 Bacteroidota bacterium
AACTGCGCTTCAACAAATTGTTGCTGAACAAAAATATACGCTTGTATTAAAGACAGAAACATTGTCTCCATACATGCAACCTAATATTTTAGATAACCTTACCATTCGTGTAGCAATGAAATTAAACCTTGCATTGCCACAAGAAATCATGGATGCTTGGAAACAAGCTGGAGGAACGGTTGGTGCACCTGCTAAAACAGCAGCACCTGTTAAAAAAGGCTAGTCTAGTTTTTACAAACTATTTATACCAGAACCCCGTCTATACCAGGCGGGGTTCTTATTTTTGTGTATGCAAACAAAAAAGCCAATTGGTGTATTTGATAGTGGTTATGGTGGGTTAACCATCCTCAAAGAATTGCAACTCGCCCTTCCCTCGCATGATTTTATATACCTCGGTGATAATGCCCGCGCACCATACGGGCCAAGGTCGTTTGATACGGTATATCAGTACACTTTGGAAGCCGTAGATTGGTTGTTTGACAAGGGTTGTGATTTGGTTATTTTGGCTTGCAATACCGCATCAGCCAAAGCCCTTCGAACCATTCAACAAAAAGATTTAGCTAGCAGAGGTAGCCATAAAAGAGTCCTCGGCGTTATACGACCTACCACCGAAGTTGTGGGTCAATTTTCTAGCACAAAACAGGTAGGCATTGTGGGTACCAAGGGTACGGTAGAAAGTGAAAGTTACCCCACAGAAATCGCTAAATTTTTTCCTGAAGTACAAGTATTCCAACAGGCCTGCCCTATGTGGGTGCCACTCATCGAAAATAGGGCCTATAACACCCCAGGAGCCCGTTATTTTGTGGAGCAGGACCTAAATGCCCTTTTTGCAAAATCGGCCGCTATTGACACTTTATTACTTGGCTGTACGCATTATCCTTTATTACTAGACACCATTGCATCACTCCTGCCAAAAGGTGTTAAAGTGCTAACGCAGGGCACAATTGTAGCTACAAGCCTAGTCGATTATTTAAAAAGACATCCAGACCTTGATGCCGGCATTACGAAGCAAAGTGACTGTGTTTTTTTCACCACCGATGCTACATCAGATTTTGACGCCCATGCAGCCGACTTTTTGGGCTATTCGGTGCAATCTTTGCCTGCTACGCTTTAACAATTGACTTTTTTGAGGCTGATTATCAATCAGTTAAAAAAAATCTTTCTTCCTTTTTTAACTTACACCTACTTTTCCTTACTTTTGCCGTCCTTTCACAAGACAGCAGCATGGTGACTGCCGTATATGAAACGAAACAAGATTAAAGGGTTAGTTAAAAAACGCAAGTTATGAAACGTACATTTCAACCGCATAAGCGCCGCCGTAAAACAGTTCACGGATTTCGTAAAAGAATGGAATCTGCTAATGGACGTAAAGTTTTGGCAAGCCGTCGTAAAAAAGGCCGCAAGAAACTAACTGTTTCTAGCGAGAAAGGTTTAAAATAAACCGAACAGGAATTCTTTAGTGCAGTTGCAGTAAAGACCCTCAAGATTTTACAATATAAGTCCTGCTTTTATAAGCAGGACTTTTTTAATTTAGTGTAGTTCCATTTTAAAAATATGGCCGGTACTTTTTCCTATAACAAATTTGAAAAATTAAAAAGCCGCAAGCAAATTGAACTGTTGTTTGCGAAAGGAAAAAGTATATCCTCTTTTCCAGTCAAGGTATTTTATTTACCCGTCGAGCATACACCTGTGCATCCTGTGCAAGTAGGGGTAGGCGTTTCTGCCAGAAATTTTAAAAAAGCAGTTGACCGTAACACCATTAAAAGACGCATGCGTGAAGCCTACCGCTTGCATAAACTTCCACTCCACGAGCATTTAATAACAAATCAAAAAAGTGTAGCCGTATTTATTTTATGGATCGATAAGCAATTGCCAACTGCTGCGGCACTGCAAGATTTGATGCCAACTGTTGTAGAAAAATTAATCAAACAACTCGGATGAAAATAATTTGGCAAATACTAAGTATCCCATTTATACTACTGATAAAATTTTATCAGTATGTGATTTCTCCAGCACTAGGACCTAAGTGTAGGTTCACACCCACCTGTTCGCATTACGCGGTAGATGCCCTAAAAAAATACGGATTATTTAAAGGCATGTACCTCGCAATAATCCGTATTAGTAAATGTAGACCGGGTGGAGGTCATGGTTACGACCCCGTTCCGTAAATTTTTATAATTAAGCAGCGCTAAAACGAGCAGCCACTTTATTCCAATCTACCACATTCCAAAAAGCAGCTAAATAATCTGCTCTGCGGTTTTGGTATTTTAAATAATAAGCGTGTTCCCAAACATCGGCACCTAAAATTGGGGTTCCTTTTACTTCTGCTACATCCATTAAAGGATTGTCTTGATTTGGGGTAGAAGAAACAACTAGTTTACCATCTACTACTACTAACCAAGCCCATCCACTTCCAAAACGAGTAAGACCTGCTGCAGCAAATTTTTCTTTGAATGCATCAAATGAACCAAAAGCAGCATCAATGGCAGCCGCTAATTCACCTGTTGGCGCACCACCAGCATTAGGCGCTAAACTTTCCCAGAAAAAAGTATGGTTCCAATGTCCACCACCGTTGTTACGAACAGCAGGGCTAATGCTTCCTGCAGCTGCAACTAACTCCTCTATGGTTTTTGATTCGTGCTCGGTACCTGCCACTGCTTTGTTTAAATTGTCTACATAAGCTTGGTGGTGTTTACCATGGTGTATTTGCATGGTAGTGGTATCGATATGTGGTTCTAATGCATCATGTGCAAAAGGTAAAGGTGCAAGTGTAAATGACATAAAATTATATTTAGATAAAATGAATGAAAGCACAAAGCTACACCCTAATTAGAGCCCATCAAAATGCTTAACGTTTGTTTTTGAAAAAGTTTTTCATGAGCCAGCTGCATTCGCCTGCTAAAACACCACCCACTATTTCAATTTTAGGTCCAAAGGGTTGGGCTATTTTTTGGTAGCCATTTTTTTCGTCGTGGGCGCCGTATACGATACGACTTATTTTGCCCCAATAAAGTGCACCGGCGCACATCATACAGGGTTCGAGGGTTACGTATAAAGTGGCTTCTGGAAGGTATTTAGCACCCATAGCACTATATGCCGAGGTAAGGGCTAGAATTTCGGCATGTGCTGTTGAATCGTTTAACAACTCTACTTGGTTATGGCCTCTTGCAATAATTTTGTTATTGAGCACCACAACGGCCCCAACCGGCACTTCATCTGCTTCAAAAGCGAGGTTGGCTTCCTTTAAAGCTTCCTGCATAAAATATTCGTCAGAAAAATCAATCATACTGCTAAAGTAAGGTTTTCGTACACAAAAAAAGAGCTGCTTTATGGGCAACTCTTTTTTTAAAATATCATCAATGTATTAAAGCTTTTTAACCATAATATTTTTATACCAAACATTGTCACCATGATCTTGTAGTGCAATATGGCCCGAAAATACTTTACCAAAATCTGGCATCGTTTTAAATTTACTATTGGCAAGCATTTTTCTCCAAGCATCGTCACCATATGTTGTTGAAACAACATTTACGCCATTTAAGTAAAAATCTAATTTACCTCTGTAGCTTACAATTTCTGCTTGGTTCCATTCACCAACTGGTTTTACAACACCTTCTGGTCCAGCAATTAAATCATACAAGTTGCCAGCACGGTGGTTGAAAATTTTTCCATCGCCATGACCGTCGTTATCAAGTACTTGCATTTCAGGTCCGGTAAACCAAACGTAATCATATTTAGATTTATCGTCTTGCACCCAAAATATAATACCGCTATTTCCTTTTGGCGCAATTTTCCATTCTAATTTTAAATGAAAATCTTGAAGCTCTAATTCGTGCACTAAATCACCGCCGCCATTGGTTTGCCAATCGGCTTTGTTAGAAGCGTCTAGGTGTAAGATGCCACCCTCTTGTACCTTCCAAGCTTTACCAACTGTTTCTTTACCATATGAATGCCATCCTTTGGTGTTTTTACCATTGAATAAAGAAATCCATTCAGATTTTTCAGAATTGGTTTTTTTAGGGGCATTTGTTGTTGGATCAGGTGTGGTACCTGTAAGTAAACCACCTAATAATATGGAAGTAAAAAATGAAGCAATCATATTTTTATTTTTTAAGGAGTAGAATATATTTTACCATTTGTTCGGCATCGGCTTCTGATAATGAACTGTGTGGTGTCATTGGGATAGCGCCCCATACACCCTGACCACCTTTGATGATTTTGCCAGCTAACATTTTTACATTTTCTTCGGTGTTTTCATATTTTGCTGCAACATCTTTGTACGCAGGTCCAATATTTTTTTCACTTACTTTATGACAGGTTAAACAGTCTGATTTACCAATCAGTTCTAAACCTTTTTGGTAATCGGGATTACTACTTAAATCTACTACTTCTGCAGTTGCTGCGCCAGCTTCTTCTTTTTTTTCATTTCCGCCACCACAAGCAACGATGAGTGCAAATAGGGGAAGTGTTAGGTACATCTTTTTCACGGATACTATTTTTAATGAGGGTTTAAAGTTATTAATCTATTCCTAAAATGGCACGATTTAATTTTTCGTTGGCACCAGTGCCAGCAAAGTCATCAAAAGCCTTTTTGGTTACTTGAATGATATTTTTTTGAATAAACGGAGCCCCTTCTGCGGCGCCCACCTGTGCATCTTTAATGGCACATTCCCACTCCATAACAGCCCAGCCAGTAAAGTTGTAAGCGGCTAGTTTGCTAAAAATGGCGCCAAAATTAACCTGACCATCACCCAGCGATCTAAACCTGCCTGCACGGTCTACCCAGTTTTGGTAGCCACCATACACACCTTGTTTTCCGGTTGGATTAAACTCGGCGTCTTTTACATGGAACATTTTAATACGCTCATGGTAATGATCGATATAACTTAAGTAGTCTAAAGATTGAAGTACAAAATGTGATGGATCATATAATAGGCAAGCACGTTTGTGGTTGTTTACTTTTTCTAAAAACATTTCATAAGAAACGCCATCGTGTAAATCTTCACCGGGGTGCACTTCATAACAAAGGTCTACTCCATGGTTATCAAAAACATCGAGGATCGGTTTCCATCTTTTTGCAAGTTCCGTAAAACCTGTTTCTACAAGCCCTGCTGGTCTTTGTGGCCAAGGATATACGGTATGCCAAAGTAAAGCGCCACTAAAAGTTGCGTGTGCATTGAGTCCTAAATTTTCAGAAGCTGCTGCTGCATATTTTAATTGCTGCACGGCCCACTCGGTTCTTGCTTTTGCATTACCGCGCACATTTTCTGGTGCAAATCCATCAAACAAACTATCATATGCAGGATTAACAGCTACGAGCTGACCTTGTAAATGTGTAGAGAGTTCGGTGATTTCTAAACCAGCAGCTGCAACAATACCTTTTATTTCATCGGCATAAGTTTTACTCTCTGCCGCTTTTTGTAAATCGATACAACGGCTATCCCAACTTGGAATTTGAACACCTTTAAAACCCAGTGATGCTGCCCATTTGCAAATACTTGCTAAAGAATTAAAGGGTGCAGTATCACCCATAAACTGCGCTAAAAAAATACCAGGTCCTTTTATCGTTGTCATAATATTTTATTGATGCGGTGTATTAAATAATATAAGGCGTCCATTTTTGATCAGAAGCTCCAGATGCCACAACGTTATCAATAAATGCCATTCCTCTTAATCCATCGTTTGTGTTTGGAAAATCTAGCATTTCTGGTGTTGGTGTTGTGCCATCTATTTTTGCAGATAATGTCAGTGCAAAATTGCGGTAGATGTTTGCAAAAGCTTCTAGGTATCCTTCTGGATGTCCGCCCGGTGTTCTACTATTATGAATGGCATATTTGCTAAGTCTATCGCCGTAGTTGCCACCCGCACGTAAAATTTGCGTTGGTGCGTCGAGCCATTTTACAAGGAGTGTATTGGGGTCGTGTTGCGCCCACTCAAGTCCACCCTTTTCGCCATAGATTCTAATTTTTAATGCGTTTTCTTCACCAGCGGCAACCTGCGATGCCATCAGCACACCTCTAGCGCCATTGCTAAATTGTAAGAGTACATTACCATCGTCATCGAGCATTCGGCCTTCTACCATCGCATTTAAATCGGCACAAAGTTGTGTGATTTGAGCGCCCGTAATATATTCGGCAAGGTGTGCGGCATGTGTTCCAATATCGCCCATACATCCTGCTTTACCCGATTTTTTAGGATCGGTTCTCCAAGCAGCTTGTGCATTGCCTTCGCGCTCACTTAATTTACTAAGCCAGCCCTGCGGATATTCTACCCATACTTTTCTAATTTTTCCAA
>JBEGUD010000193.1:0-5302 GCA_041179065.1 Bacteroidota bacterium
CCAAAACATTTTATATCTGGGATTGTCGGCTTCACTACGTTTCGCCGGCGTCCCTTTCGCATTGAGCTAGCGCAAAGCCTTGTAACGCAACCTTTGGTTGCGTTTGTTTTTTTATGCCTCATCCGCTCATTCAAGCAAGCTTGATTCGCGTTTTCGGCATAAAAAAAACCTCAACTTTCGTTGAGGCTTTGTGATCCCGCTGGGACTCGAACCCAGGACCCATACATTAAAAGTGTATTGCTCTACCAACTGAGCTACAGAATCTTCACCCTTCACAATCAATCACTTGTTTGATTCAGGAGTGCAAAAATAAGCGAAATAAAAAAATAGCCAAATAATTATGCTTCTTTTTTACTTGATTTACCCACATTTCTCAAATAACACCCGTTTACTTACTTATTTTTGAACATAATTTGTTTTTATGGATCAAATACAGGGAAAAGTTGTAGTCGTTACGGGTGGTTCTGATGGAATTGGGAAGGCACTTGTAGAACTTTATTTAAATAAAGGAGCAAAAGTAGCTACTTGCGCACGTAATTATGAAAAGTTGTACCAATTGCAATCTGCACATACTGGTAAGCCTCTTTTTATTCATGCTACAGATGTAAGCAAAGAAATAGACTGCAAGGGCTTTATTGATGCAGTTATAAAGGAGTTTGGTACCATTGATATTCTTATCAATAATGCGGGTGTTTCAATGCGTGCGTTGGTGCAAGAGGTAGACTTTGATACGATCAGACGCGTAATGGACATCAATTTTTGGGGCACCGTGTATTGTACCAAATTTGCATTAGATCAAATCATTAAAAACAAAGGCACTATTGTAGGAGTGTCATCAATTGCCGGTTACAGGGGTCTTCCGGGTCGAAGTGGATATTCTGCGTCTAAATACGCAGTTAATGGCTGGTTGGAAGCGCTTCGAACAGAGCTGCTTGAATCAGGCACTAATGTAATGTGGGTATGCCCAGGTTTTACTAGTTCTAATATTAGAAATGCGGCATTAAATAGTAAAGGAGAATCGCAAGGGGAGTCGCCAATGGATGAAGGCGCTATGATGAGTTCAGAAGAATGTGCTGGTCACATTGCAAATGCTATTGAAAAGCGCAAACGCACGCTTGTGTTAACTTTTACGGGTAAGCGCGCTGTATTTATGAATAAGTTTTTTCCTGCTTTAGCCGATAAATTAGTTCGCAAGTTTTTCTTTAAAAATAACGAGTTAGTGAAATAATTTACAAGTAATTACGTTAACAATGAGGCATGCCCATTGTAACACTTTCTACAGATATTGGCCAACGTGATTTTTTGGTTGGCGCTATAAAAGGTCAGTTTTTACAGCTAGATCCTACCACCAATTTGTGTGACATCACGCATTATTTACCGCAAACTAATTTTCCGCAAGCAGCATATGTTTGTGGAAACGCTATCAAGCATTTTCCGGGAGGTAGTTTTCACTGCATTTTGGTTAACCTTTTTGAAGGAGCCGCTGATTATGTGCTCATGGCTAAATTTAACCAGCAGTATATTATTTGCCCAGACAATGGACTTTTAACCATGATTACGGGTCAAAAGCCCACTGATCTTGTAGCTATTCCTTTAAATAATAAGCATACTTTACTTGAGATAACCGCTGTAATTGCTATGGCTATCAATAAAGTAAGTAAAACGGGCAATTTACAAGATGGGGGTGTTGCCATCGCCAATATCAATGAAATTTATCCATTACGCCCAACCGTTGGGCCCGACTGGATTGAGGGTCAAATTCTCTTTATTGATCAGTTTGAAAACGTAGTAATTAATATTACGGCTTCCGAATTTGCAGCTCAAGCAGCTGGCCGTTCCTTTAAAATTGTATTTAAGCGAAACGAGGTCATTGATAGTATCAGTGACAATTATACGAGTGTGGCCGAAACGGATAAGTTAGCCTGGTTTAACTCGGCTGGATACCTCGAAATAGCACTTCGAAATGGTAATATGGCAGGACTCTTTGGACTACAAGGTTTTAATGAGCAAATGCAAAACAAAGGAGGCGCTTCGGATACCAATTGGTTTTATCAAACGGTTCGTGTGTTTTTTGAATAATTTGCCCAATTTTAGTTTAATTTTGCAACGCAAACGGCCAATAGGCCCTTAATAATCAAGTAATTTAGTTTTTATGGCATATGATGTAATTGTTATTGGTAGCGGACCTGGTGGATACCCAGCAGCTATTCGTGCTTCTCAATTAGGTTTTAAAGTAGCTATTATTGAAAAGGAAAGCCTTGGTGGCGTTTGTTTAAACTGGGGTTGTATTCCAACCAAAGCGCTTTTAAAAAGTGCCCAAGTATATGAATATGTAAAGCATAGTGCCGATTACGGTATCAACGCAACAGGTACCCACGATTTTGGTGGCGTTATTAAGCGTAGCCGTGGTGTTGCAGATAAAATGAGTAAAGGTGTTCAATTCTTAATGAAGAAGAACAAGATTGATGTAATCATGGGTTATGGTAAAGTACTATCAAAAGGTAAAGTAGAAGTTACTGCCGCTGATGGAACCAAACAAATCCAAGAAGCTAAATACATTGTTATTGCAACAGGTGGAAGATCAAGAGAATTACCAAACTTAAAACAAGATGGTAAAAAAGTACTTGGCTACCGTGAAGCCATGGTACTTGCCGAGCAACCAAAATCTATGATTATTGTAGGTAGTGGTGCGATAGGTGTTGAGTTTGCATACGTATACAATAGTATGGGAACTAAAGTAACCATCGTTGAATTTATGCCGCGCATTGTTCCTGTAGAAGACGAAGACATTTCTAAAGAATTAGAAAAGCAATATAAAAAACAAGGCATCGAAATTATGACCAACGCGTCTGTAGAATCTTTAGATACTACCGGTGCTGGTGTTAAAGCGCAGGTTAAAAAGCAGGATGGTTCTATGGTAACATTAGAAGCTGATGTTGTTTTAAGTGCTGTTGGTGTAGTTGCCAATATCGAAAATCTTGGTTTAGAAGAAGCGGGTATTAAAGTTGATAAAGGAAGAGTGATAGTAGATAAATACCAACAAACATCTGTTGCTGGTGTGTATGCCATTGGAGATTGTTCTCCAGGTCAAGCGCTTGCGCACGTGGCTGCTAAAGAAGGTATCAATGCTGCAGAGCATATGGCCTACTTAGAAAAAAAGCACCATCATTTGCCTGAAGCAATTGATTACAATAATATTCCAGGTTGTACGTATTGTACTCCAGAAATTTCAAGTGTAGGTTACACTGAAAAGGCAGCCAAAGAAGCTGGTTATGAAATTAAAGTAGGTAAATTTCCTTTTGTTGCGAGCGGAAAGGCAAGCGCAGCAGGTGCTACAGAAGGTTTTGTAAAAGTTATTTATGATGCTAAATATGGCGAGTTTTTAGGTTGCCATATGATTGGTATGAACGTAACTGAAATGATTGCAGAAGCAGTTGTGGCTCGTAAATTAGAAACCACTGCGCATGAAATTTTAAATGCGATACACCCACACCCAACCATGAGTGAAGGATTAAAAGAAGCAACTGCTGCAGCTTATGGCGAAGCAATTGACATCTAAGATCTAATCAAATAATAGAGTAAGGCCGCAAGTAATTGTGGCCTTATTTTTTTTCAAACACTTTGCGCAGTAAATCTGTGGTTCTAGCAGCAGGGTTGGCTCTAATGTCTTTTTCTTGTGAAGCAATTTCGGTGTAAATGCCAGATAAAGATTTATCGGTTACATAAGCCACTAAATCTGGATTCATTTTTTTACCAATGAGTGGTATTTTATTGTAGGTGGTTATAATTTTTTCCCAATGCTGCGTGGCATTCACTTTGTCAAGTGAGGTTTTAATAATTGGCGAAAAACTTTGTGCAAGTGCAGTATTTGTTTTTGTTCTTAAATAAGCGGTAGCAGAGGTGTCGCTTCCCTTTAAAATATTGATACCATCGGTAATGGTCAATTCTTTAATGGCAGTAGTAAAAATTGGCACCGCTGTTTTACAAGCATCTTCGGCGGCACGGTTCATACTCACAATCATATCGTCCATGAGTTGGTTAAAACCAAGTCTTCTAAGGGTCGATTCTATTTTTTGTGCCTCAGGTGGCATGATAATTTTTAAGGCGGCATTTTCTAAAAAACCACCTGGGCTAGAAAGTTTTGCGGTTCCCGTTTGAGCACCTTTTTGAAGTGCTTCTTTTAAACCATTCGCTATATCGTTGGTGCTTAGGCCTGGTTTATACTGTTCTGCGAAAGTGGTTGATTTTCTAAATAATTCTCCAATTTTTTGCGCCTCAACAGTTTGAAACCCTATAATCGCAAGTATAAAAACGCATTTCTTCATAATAAATCATTTAAAGGCTAAAGGTAGGTCACATATGGGTCAATATTTGTGAATGTTTTGCTATAGTTAAGCCTCACTGTCCTTACCTTTGCAGCGCATAATTTAATAGCTTCATGAAATACGAGAAAGAGATAGGTAGACGCAAAAGTTTTGCCATTATATCGCATCCGGATGCGGGTAAAACAACATTAACAGAAAAGTTTCTGTTATTTGGTGGTGCTATTCAAACTGCGGGTGCTGTTAAAAGCAATAAAATTAAAAAACACGCTACTTCTGATTTCATGGAAATTGAACGCCAGCGTGGTATCTCGGTAGCAACATCGGTAATGTCTTTCGAATACAAAGACTTTTTAATTAATTTATTAGATACACCCGGTCACAAAGATTTTGCTGAAGACACCTACCGTACACTCAGTGCGGTGGATAGTGTAATATTGGTCATTGATAGCGTGAATGGGGTAGAGCCACAAACACGCCGTTTAATGGAAGTGTGTCGTATGCGCGATACACCCGTAATTGTTTTTATCAATAAAATGGATAGAGATGGTAAAAACAGATTTGATTTATTAGAAGAAATAGAAAACGAATTACATATTTCGTTACACCCTATGACCTGGCCCATTAACAGTGGTAAAGAATTTAAAGGGGTATATAATTTGCATGATAGAAACCTGCGTTTGTTTACAGGTGGTACAAAAGCAGACGAAGAAGATATTGTGGGCATCGATGATTTACAAGATGAATTACTGGATACTAAAGTGGGTAAACGTGACGCCGATCAATTACGTGAAGATGTAGAACTTATTGAAGGCGTATATGGTGCATTGGATGCCAAAGATTATCTAAGCGCTAAAGTGGCGCCAGTGTTTTTTGGTAGTGCCGTTAATAATTTTGGTGTTAAAGAAATGCTCGATACATTTATTAGAAGAAATAGAAAACGAATTACATATTTCGTTACACCCTATGACCTGGCCCAT
>JBEGUD010000194.1:0-6838 GCA_041179065.1 Bacteroidota bacterium
AGCGCTCCATAATGGAAGCTGTTTGGTGTGTAACGCCATCAATAGTTACTTCACCAAGTCCTAAAAGGGGTAAACTCAAATGGCTTAATGGCGACAAATCACCAGACGCCCCAAGTGAACCTTGGGTATATATAACAGGTAGTACCCGATTATTATACATTTCCAACAACCGTTTTACGGTATCAATTTGAACCCCACTATGCCCATAACTCAACGACTTAATTTTAAGCATGAGCATGAGTTTAACAATGGGCTCCGGCACCTGCTCCCCAAGTCCGCAGGCATGTGAAACAATTAAATTATACTGTAGTTGTTCAATTTGAGAATCGTCGATGGCAATGTTTTGCAAAAACCCAAAGCCCGTATTAATACCGTAATAATTTTTATCTTTTTGGGCCATTTTTTGATCCAAATAAGTACGGCAAGCTGTTATTTTATCATGCGCATCAAATGTGATGGATACATCTTGATTATGGGCTAAAAGGTTTTTAACCTGGCTAAAATGAAGCCATTTTTGGTCTAATGGCAGGTAATTATAACTCACGAGTAAGCGTTTGATGCAAAGTAAACACTTTTAGAAAAACGAGGCTAACTTATTAGGATGTAACCTTATTTGATTGAATTCTTTTGAAATTATGGCCATTTTTTCTTTATTTTGCGCCACTCTATTAAGGACCGGTAGCTCAGCTGGATAGAGCAACTGCCTTCTAAGCAGTAGGTCATTGGTTCGAATCCAATCCGGTTCACAAAGCCCCAAACACCTATTTTTGGGGCTTTTTCATGCCATTTCCTTCCTATTTGCCATTTATTTTCCCGACATTTACAAGGTATGTTAACCGCCCGTACCTACTTCTTATTGAGTTGTTTATCTCTATTTATTGGGGTATGTCAGGTATTGGGGCAAGGCTGCCCACCCAATATTGGCTTTGAAACTGGGAATTTAGGCAGTTGGGACGCTTTTGATGGATCTATTTCCCGTGCCAATGGGGCCTTAAATATGACACTTGGAAGCCCGCAAGATGGCAAACACACCATCATTTCCAATTTTCCGGGCACCACTGCTAAAGACTATTACGGCGGCTTTCCTACCAGCTGTCCAAATGGAAGCGGGTATTCTTTAAAGCTTGGTAACGATCAAACGCAAGCAGAGGCACAAGGGGTTTCCTACACGTTTACAGTCCCTTCTACCGAAGGTGATTATAGTATCATTTATAATTACGCAGTTGTATTTGAAAACCCCGCTGGCCATCAAGATTGGGAGCAACCAAAATTTATGGTGAAGGTTTTTAATGTTACCGATAATAAATATGAAACCTGTGGCGCTTTCGAATTTATTTCGGCACCCAACTTACCGGGCTTTAAAGAATCAACCGTAAAAAAAACGGTGTTCTATAAAGAATGGGCCCCCATTACTTTAAAACTTCCTGGATATCAAGGTAAAACCTTAAGACTAGAATTTACAACCAACGATTGTTCGAGAGGTGGTCATTTTGGGTATGCCTATTTAGATGTAAATGACAACTGCACAACACCCGTTACAGGCAACGTTTTTTGTACCAATATTACTGGACTCAATTTAACTGCACCCTACGGCTTTGCAGATTACAAATGGTATACCGATGATTTTTCAAAATTACTAGGTAATGAAGTTGTGCTTACGATTACACCAGCACCTCCTCCAAAAACTAGACTAGCACTTGTAATTACGCCCTACCCCAATCAAGGCTGTCTAGATACTTTGTATACGACCATTGTAAAATCGTTGGATCCCTATGTATTTAAATTAGCAGACAGTTTAGTAGCATGTCAAAATAAAGGGGCCGATGTTACAGATAGTATTGTTACCGCTGGCAGCAGCCCTGGTTTAAAACTAAGTTACTTTAACAGCCCTACTAGCGGTGATTTTGTTACCTCTCCAAAATCCATTGGAAAATCGGGTTTGATTTATGTAAAAGCCACCAATAGTGCAGGTTGTGCCGACACTAAACCACTGTCGGTAGTTATACATCCAAACCCATCACTATTTATCAAGCAACCCGCAGCTGCTTGTATTCCTGAAACTATAAATATCACAGATACCAATTACACAAGTGGCAATGACCCCAATTTAAAATACACCTATTGGCAGGATGCAGTTGCAAAAACACCAGTTGTTAATCCTACAAAAATTGCACAAACCGGCAACTACTTTATTTTAGGTACAAGCCAATTTGGATGTAGCAACATCGCACCCATCAATACAAGTATTAGTGCCCCACCCATCACATCTGTTACCAATTACATGGCCTGCGGCAGTATCCCCCTTGATAGTATAACACCAACCAGGGGTAGTGACGCTAATGCAAGTATTAGTTACTTTTTTGATACTACTGCTTTACAAATAATGCCAGGCAATCACCGGTTTACTAACAGCACAAATTATTTTATCAAATTTACTGCACCAGCAGGTTGTAGCGTTATCAAAAAAGCAAGTGTGACTATTAATAATTATCCCGATTTTTTAGTTACACAACCAGCACCTGTAAAAATTCCGGTAACCATAGATATTACAACCATCCCACCCCCATCGAGTAATTGGGTGTATAGTTACTGGCAAGACTCTTTGTGTACCACTCCATTACTACAACCTAAAAGAGTGTTAGCATCCGGAAAATATTTTATTAAAGCCACCACACCTATCGGATGTGCTCAGGTGCAAACCATAAATGCAGTTGTAAATGATGCGGACATTAATCCACCCAATGCATTTTCACCCAATAGCGATGGCATCAATGATACATGGAGTATTCCTTTGCTTGATTATTACCCGAATTGCACAGTTAGTGTATTTAACAGAACCGGTCAACAAGTATTTAGTTCAAGCGGCTACACAAAAAACTGGGATGGTAAATCAAAAAATCAAACAGCCCTACCTTTTGGTGTATATTATTATGTGATTAAATTATCAGGTAAACATCAAGCATTTGCCGGGAGTGTTAGTATTTTATACTAAATGATTATGGAAGTAAAAATTGAAGCCTCTTGGAAAGAAGTATTGAGTAACGTTTTTAAATCATCGTACTTTTTACAAACAGCGGCACATATAAAAACAGAACTAGCTACTGGCGCAAAAATATTTCCAGCAGGCAACAATATTTTTAATGCATTTAATCAAACTAGCTTTGAAAATGTAAAAGTGGTTTTATTAGGTCAAGACCCTTACCACGGAAGTGGTCAGGCTATGGGCCTTAGCTTTTCTGTTCCAAAGGGTGTAAAACCACCACCCTCACTGGTTAATATTTTTAAAGAATTAAAATCTGATATTGGCTTGCCCATACCAACAAATGGAGACCTAACCCCTTGGGCTAAACAAGGTGTACTTTTATTAAATGCAGTGCTTACGGTTCGAGAAAATGAACCCGCTAGTCATGCAAAAATTGGATGGATGCATTTTACAGACGCCGTGATCAAAAAATTATCAGATGAGAAAAAAGGGATTGTATTTTTATTGTGGGGTAAATTTGCAGAACAAAAACAAATACTAATTGATGAAACCAAACACTTTGTTTTGAAAGCGGCGCACCCCTCACCGTTTAGTGCAGACAAAGGATTTTTTGGTTGTAAACATTTTAGCAAAACAAATGAACTACTTGCAAAACAAGGACTTCAAGTAATTGACTGGCATATTTAAATATAGAACATGAGCGAACCAAATCATAAAATATCAACGATACAATTTATTGCCGGAAGAATTTTGGCAGTATGGGCTATTATCATTTTTACATGCTCTATGTTTGTGGCTGTGTTTTTTTTATTGCCCTGCTTTTTTTTAGCGGAACCTCATGTTGCCATCCTGCACAGAAAAGTAACACAGGCTTGGATGCGATTTTTCTTATTTTTTATTGGCTGCCGTATTAAAATTAAAGGAGCCCATCATTTTGTAAAAGGAGAAAACTATGTCGTGGTATGCAACCACAACTCACTCATGGATGTTCCGGTGAGCACACCCTTTATGCCAAGGGCCAATAAAACAATTGCTAAAGTAAGTTTTTCTAAGGTTCCCGTTTTTGGATGGGTATACAAGTTTGGCAGTGTATTAGTAGACCGAAGAAGTGACCAAAGCCGAAGACAAAGTTATGAAGAAATGAAGGCCGTTTTAGCCGTAGGACTTGACATGCTCATTTACCCCGAAGGTACCAGAAATAGAACCGGCGACCCACTCAAAAGTTTTTATGATGGCGCTTTTAGGTTAGCAGTAGATACACAAAAACGTATCATACCTACCATCCTATTTAATTCAAAAAACATATTACCACCTAGCCCTAGCTTTTGTTTAATGCCTGGTAAAATTGAAATGCATTTTTTGCCCCCTGTAGATGTTGCCGGTAAAACAAGTAAGGAAGTGAAACAAGAAGTGTTTGACCTGATGTGGAATTATTACGCCAATCACCAGCAGTTATTAGAAGGTAGAATTTGAGAATACCCTGCTTCTGTTAATTTTTAAATCACGTAAGATACCTGATTTAGGATTTACGGTAATATTAAAGGATCTAAAAATACCAACTGGCATTACGTTTATGGACATTTGCCAGCAGTGCATTTCGCGAGAAATAAACATACTAAATTGTTGAAGCCCTCCCATTGAAACGTCGTAATAACCGGTGCCACCTACTTTCCATTTTTCGGTTAAACTAAAGTCACCATTAAAGTTTAAACTTGAAAAAGTTCTCGTTTCAAATCCACTATAATCTGGCTTGATTTGTTTAGAAAAGGATAATGAATACGAGAAAGACAATGTCCAGGGAATATTAAAATCTGTAAACTCGGCCGGGTTTGATTTTGCAAATTGTAACTGACGTTGTTGCTCATCGGGGGTTAAAAAAGGATCGATAGGAATTTCTCTATCTTTTTCTGTTTTACCATCTTTTGACTTACTTGAAAATGAAGTAGAAATAGCGATACTACCACTTGTGATGCGTCCAAATTTGAAAGCTTTGGGATCAAAGGCATAGGTTTTTAAACGGTAGCCCTTGCTGTCCACATCGTAAGGATCAAGTGTGGCACTTGCATTGATATTTACTTTTTCAAAGAGCGTACTTCTTGCATATAAATTAAAGGTTCCTAGTTTAAAACTATCTGCTAGCATATTATAGGAAGAAGAAATACCAAAACCTTCTATTAGTTTTACTTTTTTGTCTTTGGCAGTAGAGTCTGATTTATCGCGCACTTTCATTTCCAATAAATTATCTATACCAAATCCGATACCACCAAAACGGCCTTCCGAAAATGAACCAATAACACCTCCATCATATTGTGAAAACCGATACCTTCTGCCGGTGGTATCAATTTGTGTACTATAATGATACGCCGCCGCCATGTCTGGTTGATAATTGACAGAAACGGTAGGTCTAATTTCATGGCGAATCCCTTTGATATTACTGTTTTTGCCAAAAGTATAAGTACCAAAAATTCGAGTTGCTGCACTAATACCAAAACTCATTTGACGTGCCGTATAAAGTCCTCTGTATTTAACCGTATCCACTTTTTTATTGACCGTATTCCAACTCCGTATAAACCTTTGTCCATACCAGCGTTCTTCGTAAGAGATACTAGGGCTAATGGTTACAGGCCCTAGTGCTGGAAGCGACATAGAAATTGGAATGTTATGAACAGCACCCCACTGCGCCGTATCTAAGAGTCTTTTAAAATTAAATGCCGTATCATAAAAAGACAATTGGTTTTGCACATTACCACTATATCCTATACCTATTTTTTCATACCATTTACCAGCACCTATTTGCTCTTTGGATTGAAAAGGATATAAGGTTACCACGTTAAAGTTTACCGTTGGAAGTTGTAAATTAACGAGGCGTAAATTATTGTTTTGGTTGTGGTTGGCGTTTACCGATAAATTGTATTTACCTCTCCAATCTTTCGAATAACTGATAGAAGAACTTAACTGGTTCTGAAAGTTTTGCATGGGATTGTTAAGGAGCAATCTATTAAACCTGGAGCTACCAAAATTTACATTGGCAGAAAAACTACTTCCCGGCCTTGCCCTATTATCCCTACTATGGCTCCAGTTTAGCATAAAGGATTTGTTTTGGTTAAACTCGTCTCCGGTGCCACCAAACCTATTTAAGCTCTTAGTATTTTGAAGGGTAAGGTTAAAACCGCCAGTATATGCATACCGCTTGATATACTTAGAATTTAGGTTTACGTTCCATCCTCCATAAGAATAGATGTTGGCTCTTGTCGTAAAATCGAGATAGTCGTTTATGACCTTATAATAACCGAGACCTTCGAGCCCCAAACCAAAATCTTCAGAAGCTGTAAAAGCTGGTGCCAAAATTCCAGAGTGCCTTCCTCTATTTAATGGGAAAATGCCAAAAGGAATACCTACAGGCATGGGTACCCCCTCAAACTCTGGAAAGGTTGGGCCAGAAATACCTAATTTATTATTGATGATTTTCATCCGGCCCGTTCTAAAGGCAAAGTGAGGGGTATCTAAATTACAGGTTGTAAAACGAGCCTTTTTAGCAAATACCACGCTATCACTCATTTTTTTAAGGCTCAATGCATTTACAAAAATTTCTCCCTCCTGGAAAAAGGTATTTTTTGTTAAACCCTTACCCGTTTCCATATTAAATGAAATGGTATCACTAATGGATTTCATTTCTCCTTGTATAAAAACGGGTTTACTATCTAATTTACCAGTAGAATCGGTGCTTCCATATGCTTTTACCATGTTAGACTGCTGGTTATAACGGATGGTAGCGGCCTCAATTTTAAGATCCTGGTAATTGGTTTTGGCCTTACCGTATAGCAAAAACTCCCTAGTATCCACTATTAAAACCCC
>JBEGUD010000195.1:0-5187 GCA_041179065.1 Bacteroidota bacterium
TTTTCGTTGGTTAGGGAAATAGCAGATGAATTTGCTGCAACTGCTGGACAAACAGTATTTACACTTACACAAACTAAATCAGCAAATAGTAAACTAAAAATGTTTATCAATGGCGTAAGAATAAGCAATACCGCATATGCACTAGTAGGAACAACACTTACGTATACGCCCGCTAGTAATGCGAGTTACGCCCTAACGCTAAATGACAGAATTCAGTTTGATTATTATTATTAATAGATAATTTATGCGTACACTTATTTTTTTTCTTATTGTATTTTTTTGGATAGGCACCGTTGATGCGCAGTTAACAGTCAATGGAAAAATTAGTACTGTTGCAACTACGTACGTAAATACCAATGGCAAAGTAGGTAGCGGCGAAGGACTAGAAAATTCTGGGAAAAAAACAAAAACATTTGTGTGCGGAGATGACATAACCATCAATCACGTAACATCAGATGGTGTTGCACCCGTTGCAAAAACAGTTACCTACAAAACAGTATTAACCACTATTAGTGGTGCTAGTAAATGTTGGATCACTTCTAATTTAGGTGCTACAAATGAAGCCACTTCTGGGACAGACGCATCCGATAATGCAAGTGGATGGTACTGGCAATTTAATTATAAAAAAGGCTACAGATATGCGGGTACAACCAGAACACCAACTGCTTGGACTTCTTCAGGCGCACAGCCAACACAAGATTGGCAGCCTGCTAATGATCCTTGTACCATTGAGTTAGGACCCGGTTGGCGTATACCTACTTTAACAGAATGGACAGCAGTGAGAAATACAAATGGTTATTTTAATAATTTTTCTTCGGTATTAAAAATACATGCTGCAGGATATTTAGCCTATGGCAATGGAGCAATGACCGATAGAGGCGCTGGTCATCATTACTGGTCTAGCGATTATTCGGATGCAACATTTGCTAGAGCATACGTTGTTTTTCCGCCAAACACATATACTGTATCAAACAACAATAGACTTGCTGGATTTAGTGTGCGCTGCATTAGAGATTAAGAAAATTATTTTCTTGCTATCTTAAATGTTTTGGTAGCCGTATTGGTAGCTGTAGTTGCAGACTTTACAGTAATAGTAGCTGTACAAACAACGTTTGTTGCTAAATTAGAAATCATACCATTGATAGGAACCATGGTACTTGCAGCTAGGGTAGAACTTGAAACAGCTGAACCATCGGAATCCTTTTTAACAACTATATCTGTGATTACACCCGCTGTAGGCATTTTAGAAGTGACTGTTATTTTTACTTCTTGCGTAGTACCCAGCGCTGCATAAATATTTGATCCCGGATCAATATCGTAGGTGAAAACAATAGCTTCTTCGGTAGGGGTTGGAGGTGTTGGTGGAGGTGGTATAACACCGCCGCCCCCAGAACTGCCACCTTTACTACAAGCAGCACTCACTAGTATCACAAACAAAGAAAATACGACAAGTCTAAAATAAAGTTGCTTTAACACGTTCCTGTTATTTTTGGTATCATTAAATATTATCCAAATATCATTAAAATTTACCGAGTTTGTATTTTTTACACATTGTTTTTATACCTGATTTAGAATGAGTCAATTATGCATTATGCAAGCCCTTTAATGGTATAAGGCGCCCTGTGCGGACGGTTTAAAAGCTTATTGGCTTCGTCATCATTGATAAAAGTTTCATCGGTGGCGTTCCAGTATAATTTTCGCTTGGTTTTCATGGCAATAGAATGAACAATACAGGTAGAACATGACCTATGGCCTACTTCTACAGGTGCTATTGGCTGCTTTCTAGACTTTACACAATCGAGCCAGTTGCCATGGTGCTCGTCACTTCTGTATAGGTTCACCTCATTTTCGCCAATCACAGATGTTATAATACTGTCATTACTAGCTGTTAAAGCCTTTTGGCTTGATGCCGCAACAGGGTCACTGGCACTTGCTTTATAAGCCCCTCTGGTAACAAAAATCCATCCTTCGGTACCAATATATTTAATACCATTTGGAAGGTCGGTGCTAATGGTCATTTTTACGCCATTGTCATATAATCCGTAGGTAGTAAAATCGCCCATAACATCCCATAGGCCAGATGTTGGATAAACAGCGGTGCCCCAAACTTCTTTGGGTCCCGTGTACTCGGTGTTCATAGCCCAGTGCGCACAATCGATATGATGGGCGCCCCAATTGGTTATCATGCCGGCGCAATAATTTTCGCCACGCATCCAACCCGGTCTACTATAATCGTTTTGTGGGTGCACCCTTTTTTCGGTGTAATACACATATGGTGTTGGCCCTAACCAAGCATCGTAATTTAAAGTACTAGGAATAGGCATTTCTGGTTCTACATCACCACCAGGATCTTTGGGTAAACCAATAAGTACCTCTTTTAATTTTCCAATGCGTCCATTTCTTACGAGTTCGGCAGCATATCTAAATTGTGTACTTGATCTTTGTTGACTACCAATTTGTAAAATACAACCTTGCTTGTGCACGGCATTACTTAATGCACGACCCTCCTGAATGGTAAGCGCAGTAGGCTTTTGCAGGTATATGTCTTTACGCGCTTCAGCTGCCAAAACACCGAGGTAAGCATGTGAATGATCGGGCGTACTAATAAGTACCGCATCAATATCTTTATTGTTTAAGAGCTCTTGTGCAGCCGAATACATTTTTACACCATCATACGGCTTACCATATTTTTTAGAATAGAAATCATTTACAAACTGCTTTCCTTCTTTTAATCTTTTACTATCTACATCACATACCGCCATAATATTTGCATGGTTGTATTTGAGGGTTTCAAACATATCGTGTTCTCTAGAAATACGTCCAAGACCAATGGCACCAATATTAATTCTATTGCTAGGCGCATTTGGTCCAAAAACGGCAGCAGGTACAATAGTTGGAAAGCCAACAGTAGCAAGGGTTGCACCGATAGCACCCTTGACAGAAGTTTTCATAAAATCTCTTCTGTTTGGTTTTTTATTTTCAGGCATAGCAATTATTTTTTTTAAGGTAATAATTTATTTGATAAGGATACTTTTTTATTTGAAAATTATTTGATTGAATTCAATTACTTTTAAGGATAAGACTATGCTTTTATGAACCGTTGTTTGTATCTATTATTTGCTGTATGGACTGTTTGTTGTACGCCATTAATTG
The DNA here is from genome assembly GCA_041179065.1 of Bacteroidota bacterium. Classification (GTDB taxonomy): domain Bacteria; phylum Bacteroidota; class Bacteroidia; order Chitinophagales; family Chitinophagaceae; genus Sediminibacterium. The sequence goes on from JBEGUD010000195.1 coordinate 3,154, forward strand.
CACAAAAGCCAGCCAACCAAACCCTTCCCAATGTTATTTATATTTATCTCGACGATATGGGTTATGGTGAACTAGGTTCCTATGGTCAGCAAAAAATTAAAACACCTAACCTAGATAAAATGGCCGCTGAGGGCATGCGGTTTACAAGGCATTATTCATCGGCACCGGTGTGCGCGCCAGCCCGCGCAAGTTTAATGACGGGTAAGCATACGGGCCATTCTTATATTAGAGGTAATTACGAATTAGGTGGTTTTGAAGACAGCACAGAAGGGGGCCAAATGCCGTTACCAGAAAATACGGCTACCATTGCCAAACTCATGCAGGATGCTGGTTACACCACAGGAGCCATTGGTAAATGGGGGCTAGGTATGCATGATAATACGGGTAATCCTAACGAGCAGGGTTTCGATTATTTTTATGGCTACTACTGTCAAAAGCAAGCGCATAATTTTTATCCAACACATTTATGGGAAAATGGAACATGGGATAGTTTGCGTAACCCATACATATACGTACACCAAAAATTACCAGTAGGCACTACCGCAGATTCGGCCTTTGAAAAATTTATTGGAACCGATTATGCCATTACTAAAATGGCTCAAAAAACAAAAGCTTTTATTCATAAAAATAAAGACAAGCCATTTTTTTTATACCTACCCTACACGGGTCCGCACGTTTCATTGCAAGCACCCAAAGATGAAGTTGCTAAATATTTAGGACAGTTTCATGAAGAGCCCTATTTAGGTTATAAAGGAGGCTATGCACCCAATAAATATCCACTCGCTACCTATGCCGCTATGATTACTTATATAGACACACAGGTAGGTGAAATATTTAAATTATTAAAAGATTTAAAATTGGATCAAAACACACTGGTCTTATTTTCAAGTGATAATGGCGCCACTTTTGATGTGGGTGGTGTGCAAACAAATTTTTTTAGTAGTGTTGCTGGTTTTAGAGGACGAAAAATGGATTTGTATGAAGGTGGTATTCGCGTTCCATTTTTGGCACGTTGGCCATCAAAAATAAAGGCAGGCACTGTTTCTGATTTTCCGTCAGTTCAGTATGATATGATGGCAACACTGGCGCAACTAACACGCCAAAAACCACCCGTATCGGATGGCATTTCAATATTACCTACTTTATTAGGAAGCCCTCAAACACAAGCTAGTAGGCCGTTTATGTATTTTGAGTATCCCGAAAAAACAGGTCAAGTAGCGGTGATGGTGGGAGATTGGAAAGGGGTAAAATCCGATCTTAAAAAAAACAAACAAGCGCCATGGGAAATTTATAACGTAAAAACAGACCCTGGTGAAACTTCCAATGTGGCATTAGCGCATCCAGCACTTGTGCGGCAAATGGAATCGATATTAAAAGCGAATCACCGTCATCCGCATATTTCTGATTGGGAATTTATTGATGGAAAATTACCTGTAAAAAAATAATTGAATATTGAAATTGCTTATAAAAAATAATATCATTTGTTGGTTCTTGTTTTGTGCAATGTGTTTGGCGCAATTGCACGTAGATGCGCAAACAAGCATTGGCGTGAGACCCAATATCATTCATATTATTATTGATGATATTGGCTACGATGATTTTTCGAGTTATGGATCGCGTTATTACAAAACACCGCATATAGATGCACTTGCAAAAGAGGGCACGCGCTTAACTAATTTTTATGCGCCACATGGAACCTGCACACCAACGCGTGCAGCTATCATGACAGGGCGCTATAGTCCGCGGGTAAATGATAGAACAGGATTAGGCGTTTTATTTCCAACTAATACCAATGGACTAGATAGTAGTAAAGAAATTACGTTTACCAAACAGTTACAAAAAATTGGATACGCAACTGCCCTTGTGGGTAAATGGCATTTGGGTCACTTACCTAAATTTTTACCACCGGCACATGGGTTTGATAGCTATGTGGGTATTCCTTATCCCAATGACCATGGTCCTGAAAGGCTTGGTAATACAGGGTCTAGAGGATATCCACCCATACCACTTATGCGTAATAGTGAAAAAGTAAAA
>JBEGUD010000196.1:0-5706 GCA_041179065.1 Bacteroidota bacterium
CCTGGATAGAACCCCAATTTTCTGCACCTACTTGTACCGCACCACTTGTTACTTTTCCTAGTACAGAAACAGCCACACCCGCCGCTGCCGCGGCTTGTTCAACTGCAGCTACCTGTTCGGCTCCACAACTCACCACCACACGGCTTTGCGCTTCACCAAACCAATAAGCATCGGTTCTAAAACCAGCAGCTGCTGCACTCACTTCAAAACCTAAATGACTGGTAAATCCAGATTCTAAAAGTGTGATGGCGAGGCCACCTTCACTAATATCGTGCGCACTTACAATGGTTTTATTTTTAATTAAAGTAGCTACTAGTTGTTGCACATTAAATTCTGTTTCTAAGTCAAAATGTGGTGCTGGAGAATATTCTACTTTTTTTAATTTATGTAAATATTCAGATGAGCCAATATCATTTTGTTGTGCACCAATTAATACAATCACATCTCCTTCTTTTTTAAAGTTAAGGGTCATGGTCGCAGACATGTCATCTACAATACCTACCATACCAATGGTTGGTGTAGGATATACAGGACCCTCCGGACTTTGATTGTAAAAGCTTACGTTACCACCTGTAACCGGTGTATTAAATTTACGACAAGCATCACCCATTCCGGTTACTGCTTTTACAAATTGATAGTACACTTCTGGATCGTACGGATTACCAAAGTTTAAGCAGTTGGTAACACCAATAGGCTCACCACCACTACAAACAATATTACGCGCTGCTTCTGCAACAGCAATCATACCACCTTTGTAAGGATCCGCAAAAACATATTTACTATTACAATCTACTGTCATAGCAAGGCCTTTACCTGTTCCTTTTGCAAGTACAATGGATGCATCACTTGGCGCATTGGTTGATGCATTTGCTGCACCCACCATACTATCATACTGTGTATATACCCAGCGCTTTGATGCAATGTTGGGTAGCGTTGCAAGTGCTTCTGCAGTTTCCTGCACACTTGTAACATCAACAACACTATTCATATCAAAGGCTTCTATTTCAGAAAAATAGGCAGGCGCTGAATATTCTCTGGTATACTGCGGCGCACCACCACCTAACACAAGTTCATGCGCAGGCAACGAAGCTTCGTGTACACCATTCATATAAAAATTTAACATGCCATCACCGGTAACTTCACCAATATTGCTGGCAGATAAATCCCACTTTTCAAATATTTTTAAAACAGCATCTTCTTTTCCTTTTTCTACAACAATTAACATGCGCTCTTGGCTCTCACTTAAAAGTAATTCCCAAGCCTTCATATTTTTTTGACGCGTAGGTACTTTTTCTAAATCAATGCGCATACCAACGCCGCCCTTTGCACTCATCTCTGCAGTAGAACAAATAATACCTGCAGCACCCATGTCTTGCATGCCAACAATGGATCCTGTATGAATCAGTTCGAGACAAGCTTCTAATAATTTTTTCTCTTGGAATGGATCACCCACTTGTACTGCTGGTAATTCTTCTACGCTATCTGCTGTAATATCGGCAGATGCAAAACTTGCACCACCAATTCCATCTTTACCTGTTGCACTTCCTACAAAAAATACGGGATTACCAATGCCTTCGGCAGTTGCAGAAATCATATCCCCCGCTTTCATAATACCCACACTCATGGCATTCACAAGTGGATTGGTATGATAACAATCTTCAAAATAAATTTCACCACCCACAGTAGGAACGCCAAAACAATTGCCGTAATGTCCAATACCGTGCACCACACCTTTTAACAAGCGTTGTGTTTTTGTATCATTTAAATTTCCAAATCGTAAACTATTGAGTGATGCAATAGGACGCGCACCCATGGTAAAAATATCGCGCTGTATGCCACCCACGCCGGTAGCTGCACCCTGAAATGGTTCTAGGGCACTTGGATGGTTGTGACTTTCAATTTTAAATACCACACCAAAGCCGCCACCCATGTCCATTAAGCCGGCATTTTCTTCACCTGCTGCAACCAGCATTCTGCCTCCATCGCGTGGCAATGTTTTTAACCACTTGATTGAGTTTTTATAACTACAATGCTCACTCCACATGGCACTAAATGAACAGAGCTCAGTGAAGTTTGGGGTTCTACCTAATTTTTGCTTAATTAATTCAAATTCCTCGGCCGTAAGGCGAAGTTTTTGGGCGGTTTCTACTGTAATTTCCATGATGCTGCGAAGGTAAGATAGCGTCTTCTAATTGTTTAGCTGAATTACCAACATTAAAGTCCTATAAATGTGAAATTCAATGCCAGGAGCCTAAAAATGCATTTTTGTTGAATTTATATATTATATATTTTATTAATGTTAATATATTGACCTAATTTGTAAATATCTATTGATTAAAATTCAAAATGTTTTCATGCAGACACTTATTTTTGCCAAATAATCGAAGAAATAAGCACTTTGATTGATATATTATTTTTTTTAATACAAAAGCACAACCATGTCAGCATCGAAATTAGAGTACATTTGGCTAGATGGCTACAAGCCTACACAGTCTTTAAGAAGTAAGACTAAAATTGAAAAAAACTTTAGTGGAAAATTAGAAGATTGTGACATGTGGAGCTTTGATGGCTCTTCTACCGAGCAAGCACTTGGCGGCTCTTCAGATTGTCTTTTAAAGCCTGTATTTATTTGTAAAGATCCAGGACGTAAAGACGCCTATCTCGTAATGTGTGAAGTATTGAATGCAGATGGCACCCCACACGTATCTAATGGCCGTGCAACCATCGAAGATGATGACAATGATTTCTGGTTTGGTTTTGAACAAGAATATTTCTTATGGAATCCAACTACCAATAAACCACTTGGTTTCCCTGAAGGTGGCTATCCAGGTCCGCAAGGCCCTTACTACTGCTCGGTGGGCGCGAACAATACATTTGGAAGAAACATCGTAGAAGAACATTTAGACATTTGCTTAGAAGCAGGATTAAATGTAGAAGGCATTAACGCCGAAGTGGCAGCTGGTCAATGGGAGTTTCAAATTTTTGCAAAGGGTGCCAAAGAAGCAGGTGATCAAATTTGGGTAGCGCGTTATTTATTAGAAAGAATTGGTGAGTCATATGGCGTATCTATTAATTGGCATTGTAAACCACTTGGTACTTTAGATTGGAATGGTTCTGGTATGCACGCAAATTTCTCAAACACAACTTTAAGAACCTGTGGTAAAAGAGAAGTGTACGAAACTATTTGCGAATCGTTCCGTCCATTTGTGAAAGAACATATCGATGTATATGGTGCAGACAATCACCTCCGTTTAACAGGTAAGCATGAAACAGCTTCGATCCACGATTTCTCTTTTGGTGTATCGGACAGAGGGGCATCTATTCGTATCCCAATTGGTGCGGTAGAAAAAGGATGGAAAGGCTGGCTAGAAGATCGTCGCCCTAACTCGGCAGCAGATCCTTACAAGGTGGCAGCTCGCATCATTAAAACAGTAAAAACTGCCAAAGTATAATATTAAAGAAGGTTAGGTAAGCAATCGGAGTCCCTCAAATGAAAATTTGGGGGATTTTTTGTTGATTATTATCCAAAATAACGAGTAATTAAGCGGCTACCTTTATACTTTCATTATATTAAAACTATTTATATGTCATTACGTTTTGATGCAATCCGTGATTTGAAAAACAACAATACCACCGTTGCTGCGAGTGCAAAAATTACAGGCATTTTTAATTCCAGCGTTTTTACTGTAAAAACAGCTAGAGAATACCTGACCGACGAGTCTTATAAAAGTTTAATCACTAGTATAAGAGGTGGTAAAAAAATAGACCGTTCCATGGCCAATCAAATTGCCATTGGTATTAAAGCATGGGCCGAAAGCAAAGGCGTAACGCACTATACACACTGGTTCCAACCACTCACTGGAACCACCGCAGAAAAACACGATTCATTTTTTACGCTAAAAGGTGATGGTACTGCAATCGAAGAATTTGATGGCGCTGCTCTTATTCAACAAGAACCAGACGCGTCTTCTTTTCCAAGTGGCGGATTACGTGCAACATTTGAAGCAAGAGGCTATACCGCTTGGGACCCTTCTTCTCCTGCATTTATAATTGAAATTGGACAAGGTAAAACACTTTGTATTCCTACATTATTTGTGGCCTATACCGGCGAATCACTGGACTATAAAGCCCCGTTATTAAAAGCAGTAGAAGCCATTAATAAAGCAGCCATCGACGTATGTCATTACTTCGATAAAAACATTACCAAAGTAACACCAACACTAGGTTGGGAACAGGAGTATTTTGTAATTGATGAAGCCATTGCCAATGCAAGACCCGATTTGGTACAGTGCGGTAGAACCGTGTATGGCGCCTCTCCTGCTAAAGGACAACAATTAGAAGACCATTATTTTGGATCAATACCTGAACGCGTATATGCGTTTATGAGAGACTTTGAACAGGAGTCTTATAAACTTGGTATTCCGCTTCGCACAAGACACAACGAGGTTGCACCGGCACAATTTGAGTGCGCGCCAATTTTTGAAGAAGTAAATATTGCCGTAGACCACAACACGCTTTTAATGGACATCATGAACCGTGTTGCAAAGCGTCACAAACTTGTAGTACTGTTTCACGAAAAGCCATTTGCTGGCATTAACGGAAGTGGTAAACACAACAACTGGAGTTTAGCAACAGATACAGGTGTTAATTTATTAGCACCAGGTAAAACGCCAAAAACAAACCTCATGTTTTTGACCTTTTTTGTGAATACCATTAAAGCCGTTCACGACTACGCAGATATTTTACGCGCTGCCATCGCATCTGCACCAAACGATCACAGACTTGGTGCCAACGAAGCACCTCCTGCAATCATTTCTGTTTTTGTGGGACAGTATTTAGCCAAAGTACTTGAAGACATTGAAACCCGCGTGGGCAGTAAGTTTGACGAGCAGGATGAAGCTATTTTAAAACTAGATTTACACAGAAGTATTCCTGAATTATTATTAGACAACACAGATCGTAACCGTACTTCTCCATTTGCATTTACAGGTAACAAATTTGAATTTAGAGCCGTAGGTTCTTCTGCCAACTGTGCTATTTCTATGACCGTATTAAATACGATTGTTGCAGATACACTTAAAAAATTCAAATCGGATGTTGATGGCCTTGTAGAAAAAGGTGACAAAAAAGAAATTGCCATCATGCAAGTGATTCAAAAATACATTGTAGAAAGTAAAGCCGTTTTATTTGAAGGCGATGGCTATAGTGAGCAGTGGCACCAAGAAGCTGAACGCAGAGGTTTACCAAATTTAAAAACGACACCTGTTGCACTTGATGCGATGGTTACACAAAAAGCGAAAGATTTATTTGAGCGTAACCATGTGTATACCCACATAGAACTGGAAGCAAGACATGAAATTGAACTAGAAAAATATATTAAGAAAGTACAAATAGAAGCGCGTATCATGGGTGATTTAGCCATCAACCATATTTTACCTGCTGCTATCACTTATCAAAATAAATTATCTAGTAATATTAGTGGATTAAAAGCTGCCGGACTTGGTGCAGATACCTATGCTAGTCAAACCGATTTATTACAACAAGTTAGTAAACACATCCAAGTGATTTACACACAGGTAAATGCTATGGTAGAAGCTAGAAAAGTAGCCAACAACATCGAAGACACTAGAAAAAAAGCCATCGCTTATGAAGCGGATGTAAAGTCAGCATTTTTTGATGAAATCCGCTACCATGTAGACAAGCTAG